>NZ_JAWJTF010000389.1:0-1687 GCF_048836525.1 Nostoc sp. CALU 546 | reverse complement strand
GGGCTGAGGTGGCAGGAGGCAGGAGTGCAGGAGGCAGGAGGCAGGAGGCAGAAGGCAGGAGGCAGGAGGCAGGAGGCAGGAGGCAGGAGGTAAAAGTATTACTATTCCTAGCCTTGGGGTTTGCAAAATGTCCTAACCTATGTGGCTACGGCTATATGTCCACCTGTACAACAGTCCTAAATGATTCGTGAAAACTTAAATCCCCGACTTCTTTGAGAAGTTGGGGATCTTGTTTGTCACAGATGATTTAGAGAAGTTAGAAGTGGGCGTATTAGCGTCAGGATTTATGCTGTGAGTGATGGGAGGTAAAGTAGCTCCCATCACACCTAAACTGATTGAACTCGCCATTTAATTCGTCGGATTAGAGGGTTTAACCTGATTTCGCATTGTTTCAAAGCTAAAAGCAGCCGCACCAAAGGTTACTAACAACACTCCCAGAATTTGCACAATCTCCAAATTCTCTTGAATGATTAACCCAGCGAAAATCACCGTTAAAACTGGGATAGTACCACCAATGAGCGCCGCTCGCGAGCCACCTAGTTTACTAATACCAACATTGTTGAGCAAATAGCCGCCAAGAGTCAGCACACCCAAAATAAACGCGCTTAAAACCAGTTCTAGCATCTTAGAACTGTCAACTACCAAGTTCCAAAAAGGTAGCATCAAGCAGATAAAGCTCAACAACAACATGGTAGCGAAGTTAATTAAAGTAAAAGTTACGGGATGCAGTTTGCTAGCACAAACCCTTGTCAAAATTATGTAAGCCGCAAAAGCAACGCCCGAAAGCAGGGCGGTGCTACTTCCCGTTGAAGTATTACCCATAGCTATGGCGGGAGAGCCTCCCAAAACTAGCAATTCACCGCAGCAAATCGCGACGATCGCACCGATGCGGAATATTGTAGGGCGATCGCGAAATAGAAACCACGACAATAAACCACTAACCATCGGATAGATAAAGAACAGTGCGATCGCCATTCCGGTTGTGACTTGAGCGATCGCAATGTAAATTAGCACCTGAGATAAAAACAAAAAGCAGCCACTCACAATCGATAACACCAAAATCTGCTTGGTAGCTGCATTAGTAGGTGTGGGATTTCCTCGGACTGAAGCGGCCAAGTTTTCCAAGTCTTGCCACAGTCTTGGATGCAATATAGGAGATAACAGTAGCATCAGTGGTACTACTACCATAAACCGTAGCGTCAAAATTAATAGAGTATTGCCCAAAGTCGGTGGTAGCAACTGTTCTACTTCTAATACTCCAAAAATCTGGGAACCTTGGTGGAAAATTATCTTGATGGCTACGTTGTAAAGCGACGATACCACTGCTGATAAAACAATCAACAAGAAACCAATTTGGAGCGGCGATAAACCGGAGGAATTACGCGATCGCGATTGTGGGGGTTTTGCTTCCGGCTGTGGTTCTAGCGCAGTGGTTGATGGGGATTGAGCTTTGTTCTGTGATACATCCTTGCGGAGGACAGAAATTGGTTCAGTAGTATTTAGCCTTAGAGAAGGGCGCTTCATTCTCGGCTGTGACACAGGTGCAGCAGGAGGTTCTGATGTCGTTTCGTTTTCCGCTAAGTCCTGATTCAGGACAGAAGTTGGTTCGGTGACATTATCCTTTGGTGGCGGAACGACAGCAGCAGGAGGTTCTGATCTCGTTTCGTTTTCCGACGCATCTTTGCTG
>NZ_JAWJTF010000152.1:0-15675 GCF_048836525.1 Nostoc sp. CALU 546 | reverse complement strand
GTCCATTGGGGCTATAGGCGATGCTAATGACCGCATGGTTATGACCAGTTAGGGATTGGAGGGGTTTGCCACTGCTGACATCCCATATTTTGATGGTCTTGTCATCACTAGCAGAAGCTAACTGTTGTCCATTAGGGCTGAAGGCGACGCTATAGACCGCACTGCTATGACCAGTTAGGGATTGGAGGAGTTGCCCACTGCTGACATCCCATATTTTGATCGTGTTATCATCGCTAGCAGAAGCTAACTGTTGTCCATTAGGGCTGAAGGCGACGCTATAGACCGCACTGCTATGACCAGTCAGGGATTGGAGGAGTTGACCACTGCTAACATCCCAGATTTTGATAGTCTTGTCATAACTAGTAGAAGCTAATTGTTGTCCATTGGGGCTGTAGGCGACGCTAATGACGCTATCGCTATGACCAATAAGGGATTTGAGGAGTTGACCACTGCTAACATCCCAGATTTTGGTGGTCTTGTCATTACTAGCAGAAGCTAACTGTTGTCCCTTGGGGCTGTAGGCGACGCTTCTGACCTTATCGCTATGACCTTCTAAAGTATTCACCTCTATGGTGCGGTTTTTTTTGTTCTCGTTTGGCTGTAAGTAAACTGCTTGCTGTAAAGTTGCCACGGTTAGCATTAGGATATTGCTTCTGTGCTGTGCCCAAATTGTATGCTTGAGTTTGTTACCTGCCCTTAAGGCTGTTATTAAAGCATCTGGATGTTGTCCAGAGGCAACAAAGGCTTCCGAGGAATTATTGATGGCGTTAATTTGATTAACATTTGCCTCTACTGTCCATTGAAATGTCACCACTGCCAACCCAGCAAATCCTAAACCTGCGGCGATGGAACCAAAAAGGGCGCGTTTGAGAAAGTTATTCAGTTTTGCTTCACTAATTTTTCTTTGTTCTCGTTCTTTTTCCAGTTCTGCTATCACCTGCTTTAACTTCGGTGCTTGTTGCTGGCGGACAAAGGTGGCGATGTAGTCATGTACCAGTTGATAACGGTCAGCCGGGTTTTCTGGTAGCAAAACCACTAAGCCGGATTGGACAAAAATCTCTAATATTAAATCTAATTTACTGATTTCAGAAGCTTGTTCTGCCCTAGCTTCTGATCCCCCCGCTTGTGGCGATCGCCTTAAAAAGGGGGTTAAAGAAACTAAGCCCCCCTTTTTAAGGGGGGTTGGGGGGATCTCCGAGAAATACGGCATCAAATCGCGTTCTAACTCAGCGCGAGTCTTCAGAGGGCGAGTTCCTTTTTCATCAGTCAGCAAATACAGTAATATGTCTGCTGCTTGGTGATTTTCTTCACCGCAATCATTAACAACTTCATCTAAATAACGCTTAACCAATTCGTCCTTAGTGCCACGTTGCAGATATTCCGCCAGAGTTGTAATATTCTCTGTTTGCAGTTGCGCCCCCACAACCTGCAACTCAATGGGACGAACTTCACCCAATTCTCCGGCTAAATCCAGCACCATTTGTTCAACTAAAGCAGGTTCTAAGCGAAAACTAGTATTTTCAATTAAACGCCGAATAATTGACTTCGCATCAGCAGGTGAAAAGTTCCCCAACTTGTAAAGCACATTATTGCTGAGAATATCATTGCCAATAATCTTGAGACTGGACAAATCATTGCACTCTAGCAAGTAATGGATGTAATCTACCCGCAGCGATAAGATAACTTTCACCGATAGAACATTCAGACACTCTCCCAGAAACTCAAAGAATTGCTTCCTTTGTAGAGGTTCGGTGTAAACAAAGAAAAATTCCTCAAATTGATCGAAAATTAACACCGTGCGGAGGTTGTGTTGTTCGTTTTCTTTGAGTTTGGATATTAAATATTGTGGAGTTCCGAGTTCTGAGGCTCGACGTTGACCTTCTGAGGCTCGATGTTGACCTTCTAACTCTCTCTCATCTCCCTCATCCTCCACCCTGCGGGAAGCTAAAGCTATATCCCCCTCATCTCTTCCCAAAAGCCTTCCTAACTCTTCCAACCAGTTGGTGTAAACGCGCATTACCACCGGCAAATAATCTTGAGTACCGATCGCTTTATTCTTTAAAGCTGGCACTAATCCCGCATTCACTAGGGAACTTTTGCCTACACCTGATTGCCCATGAATTACTATCAGCTTATAATCAGGGCGACCCATGCGTTCTATTAAACGTTCTACATCCAATAGGCGACCAGATGCAGCAATTTCTGGAGCGATATTTCCTTGGGGAGAGTTTGAGCGCAATGTCTCTACAAATGCCTGTTTTGTCGCTTCTAATCTACCCGCACCAATAAAAGCCCGCAAACCAAATTGTTGTTCAATGGAACGCCGTTGCTGTTTTATGTTGTATGCTTTGAGATATTCTTTCTGCTCAAAATAAAGCTGCTGCAAAAACCTGAGAATATCCAAGTAAAGCCTGACATCTTCTAGGGAATTACCCACATCCCTAGCAGTTTCTAAGCTAAGAGTTGCCTGTTGAATTTGATCTAAATGGTATTGAGAACGACCTAAAATAAACTGATATAAGCTGAAATCTTTTGACTTGAAATCACTTTCTGGAATATAAGATAAAATTCCTGGTATATTCGCTGATTCCAGATTAGAAATTTCATCAAAAACTTTTAAGGCTTGCTTAACCAACTGATTTGCTTTAACCCAGTTTTTTTGAGCCAAAGCCACCTCAGCTAAAAAACCGTAATCCTTGGCTAATTCCCTTGGCTGTTTGTTAGTTTGATGGATTAATAAAGCTTGTTCAGAAAGACTATGTAACATTTCCCACTTTTGCAAGTCTCGCAGGATATCACCAAATTTAACTACTGAATTAGCAATTAAATCTGGACTTCTCAATCGGCTGATAAAATTTATATACTCTTGAATATAATGCCAAGTTGCTTGCCAATCTGGATGATTAATATCTTGATGTTTAAAAGCTTTGAGATAATAGCAAAATACAATTTCGCCGATAATTTTTACCTGCCGTTCTAAATTATTACTTTGCTGCCAAAGCTCTAAAGCTTTGTGATAATGTTCTATAGCAGAATCGTGATAAAGAATTATCTGTTTGACAAAACCTAATAAAGATTCTAAATTAGCTTGAATTTCTAAATTATAAATATCCGGCTTGTCGAGTAAATATCTTTGTGCTGCTTCTAATTCATTCTCAAGTTTAATATATACATCAAGGCTAAATTTTAAGTTATTACTAAACCATTGATTAGCCGTTTCGATGATAAAATCTACTAATTCCTGTGTTGATATGACAAAATCTCTCGTAGTTGCCCAACTTTCCAAATCTGGTGCAAGCTGGATTAGTTGCTTATAGATTTCATCGTCAATCCACAAGACTAAGGGAAAAGTAAAATTCTTGCGAAACTCTTCCCGCACCTGATTAGCAGAAGTTAACATCACAGACAAATTCTGCACTGATTCCAAACCCACAACCATCACACAGGCTGGCATTTCTGCGCCAAATTCTTCCTGAATCGCAGTATAAAGAGTCCTGTTAGATTGCTGCACCGCCAAGATACGAATTTCGACTTGGCAAATTTCCCGCAATTTAGAGATTAAGCGATCGCGCAAGCTAGCATAATTACACCGTGCCAATATCAGCTTAAACTGTCCCACAGAGGATTCAATCGCCCAAGCTAATTGTTTCAGAGAGCGTAGGCGTAGCCCGTCGTAGACATCGTTGTTTACATGGTCATCTTCTGGTGATTGCGAGTCTGCCATAAGTTGATGTGCTTTTCAGGTGCAAATTTTTACTATATGTTTTGACGTTGAGTCAACATATCCCGCCTTGCACTCAAGTACAAGGCTAATAGCTGAAGTCCACTAAAGTGGACTGGAAAGAATTATTAGTCCTCTTGAGAGGACTTTAGCTATTAGCCTCGGAATTTATTCCCAGGCGGGTGAGTGGATAAGCGAAAGATACCTTACTGCAACTCCTTCGCCTCAGCCAAAACCGGATTAACATCAAACCAAGACTCGCCACCATCGCGATATTCAAACACAAACCGACTGCGGATCAATTTTTGATATCCGTGGTCATCACTCACCTTTTTCCTTTCCTTGACATGACGTAACAATTGCCACTCATCCTCAGAAATCGGCAATGTTATTTCATTCCGCCGAGAACGAATCACTTGCTCGAAGGTTTCACGAGTTAGGGGAAGAACCATCTCTTCCATAATCCAGGTATTCAGCAGCCTTAACACATCTCGCACATGACCACCGCTCATTTTACATAAGCGTTCTAGGCTAGCAGCACTATCAAAAATTTCGGTAACTTTACTTAAACGCTCCTCTGGTGTCAAGTCAGGAAAAGCTCTAGCTAGTACCATCTGCTGCATGAGTGCCATTCCCTGTGTATGAACACTGCCATCAGACCATTGTACAGGTACCATTGGTAACACCTTGGGATCTTCTGGGAAACGCTGGGTCAGCATTCCGTAATCATTGGAAAACTTCAAAGATAGGGGCATGGTGTAGATGAGATGACAATTCAGCTTCGTCAAAAACTCACCCTGATCGACAAATAAATATTCTTGCTGCGGACGACCCCAAGGTTTGGCACGATTATCTATGCGGTCAAGATTATCGACAATTACCACTAGACCATTTTTACCTTGCTGTTTGAGTTTAGCGATCGCAGGTTCCAATAATTCTTGATTAATCGCTTCTAGCAGTTTCGTTTTTTGTGGTGCTAAATATTGATTGAGTTTTTCTCGCAGCGTTGGGTCATTTTTCATCTTCGCGGTGATTTCACCAATGCCCACAGACAGAGAAAACTTTTCTTTATCTGCCGATAAACCCACATCCCCAAGCCCCGGAACCTTAAGTTTTCCCGCCGTCACCTCGGAGTTTAAGACCTTCCAAGCACCTTGGAGCAACTCATTAAACTTATTAGGTTCCTCCAGGGTAATTTTATCCAGACTTTGACTCACCCGCCGAGCGATCGCTAGCAGCACATCAGCAATATCGACATCAGTCATTTCCAAATCGTCACTGGACTCAAAATAGACCACATGGAAACCTAACTTTTCCAGTTCTGCCTGTAACCTTAATAATTCTGTCGATTTACCACAACCAATATGCCCAGTAAATAAAGTGCAAGTGGGTTCATTTGGCTTAAAAAAAGTAATTTTCTGCTTCAGCTTGCCAAGAATATCACCACCTCGTACCGAGGAAAAATCTATGTAATACTTGCCATCAGAGCTATTGTTGACAAACAGAGTTCTGCTGGGATCGCTAGCCTGATAAAATTCCCGTAAATCTATGGGCATAACCTGGTAGTGCAATTATCTCGTATTGTCTTAACACATCCTTGTGGAAAAGGATAAAGTTATTTACATCTTTGCATCTCAATATTTCGGAGAATTTTCGCATTTACTAACTCAAATGCGATCCAATCACATCAAGAATTCTCTGCGTACCTCTGTGCGACGGCAGTCGCTACAACGGGAGGGAACCCCCGCAATGCGCTGCCCATTGGTGTCAACTTAAGCTAGAAATAGCTGCGCTACGGGCTTCATAACCCGCCAGAGAATGAATTCTCTGGCTTATAGCTATCCCTGGCGGACGTGCGGTTTCGCGTTAAGTTGACACCAATGCGTGCTGCCTCCCCTCTGCGTTTAACAATATTTAAGTTATCTGCAAAAACCCAGACTATTTTTTGATACTATTTAAGACCGGACTCTTTAAATACTGATTGACGTATGAGCAAAGGTACCCTGTTTGACAAAGTTTGGGACTTACACACCGTTGGTACACTTCCCTCAGGGCTGACACAACTATTTATCGGGCTTCACCTAATTCATGAAGTCACCAGTCCCCAAGCCTTTGCTATGTTACGCGAGAGGGGTCTAAAAGTACTATTTCCACAGCGTACCGTCGCCACGGTCGATCATATTGTGCCGACAGAAAACCAGGCGCGTCCCTTTGCCGATACCTTGGCAGAGGAAATGATTCAGGCGCTCGAAAATAACTGTCAAGAAAATAACATAACTTTTTACAATATTGGCTCTGGTAGTCAGGGTATAGTTCACGTCATCGCTCCAGAACTTGGGCTAACCCAACCAGGAATGACGATCGCTTGTGGAGATAGTCACACTTCGAGTCATGGGGCATTTGGTGCGATCGCATTTGGTATCGGTACTAGTCAAGTCCGGGATGTTCTCGCTTCCCAAACTCTGGCCCTCTCGAAACTGAAAGTCCGCAAAATTGAAGTTAACGGCACTCTCAACCCTGGAGTTTACGCCAAAGATGTCATCCTGCATATCATCCGCACCCTTGGCGTGAAAGGTGGTGTGGGTTATGGCTATGAATTTGCAGGTACGACATTTGAACAAATGAATATGGAAGAGAGGATGACTGTCTGCAATATGGCGATCGAAGGCGGTGCGCGTTGCGGCTATGTCAATCCCGATCAAGTCACCTACGATTACCTCAAAGGTAGAGATTTTGCACCCATTGATGCAGATTGGGATAAAGCAGTGGGCTGGTGGGATTCCATCAAGAGCGATGCAGATGCCCAGTATGATGATGTGGTGGTATTCGACGCTGCGGAAATTCCTCCTACTGTCACTTGGGGAATTACTCCCGGTCAAGGTATCGGTGTCAACCAGTCAGTACCTCAACCAGAAGAACTGCTAGAAGAAGACCGATTTATTGCCGAAGAAGCTTACCGCTACATGGATTTATATCCTGGTCAACCCATCAAGGGCACTAAAATCGATGTCTGCTTTATTGGTAGTTGTACCAACGGTAGAATTAGTGATTTGCGAGAAGCTGCGAAAATCGCCAAAGGTCGCCACGTTGCAGAGGGAATTAAAGCCTTCGTTGTCCCCGGTTCTGAACGGGTGAAGGAAGAAGCGGAAGCTGAAGGATTGGATAAAATCTTTCAGGAAGCTGGATTTGAATGGCGTGAACCAGGATGTTCTATGTGCCTAGCCATGAATCCCGATAAGCTGCAAGGAAGACAAATCAGCGCTTCTTCCTCCAACCGCAACTTTAAAGGCAGACAAGGTTCATCCTCTGGCCGCACATTGCTAATGAGTCCGGCAATGGTCGCCACTGCTGCCATTAAAGGCGAAGTCTCTGACGTGCGTGAGTTGTTGTAATTTTGAGTATAGGGCATAGGGCATTGGGAGAGACGCGATGAATCGCGTCTGTACAAGAATTCAGAGTTATTATTCTCTCCTCTGACCCTCTGCCCCAGTCCCCAGTCCCCAGTCCCCAATCCCCAATCCTTAATATGGTGAGTGAAGTTAAAACAGTTTCAGGGCGCGGTATACCCTTAGTGGGCAATGATATAGATACCGATCGCATTATTCCCGCGCGATATTTAAAAGCCGTTACCTTTGATGGGTTAGGTGAAGGCGCGTTTATTGATGACCGGACAGCACTTAAAGGTGAACATGCCTTTGACCAACCCCAATACAAAGGCGCGAATATTTTAATAGTTAACCGTAACTTTGGCTGTGGTTCATCACGGGAACATGCACCCCAAGCGATCGCAAAATGGGGAATCCAAGCTTTAATCGGTGAAAGCTTCGCCGAAATCTTTTTTGGTAACTGTGTGGCAATGGGTATACCTTGTCTGACAGCTGATGCTGTGACTGTTAAACAACTGCAAGAGTTAGTCGCTGCCAATCCCCAAGCCGCCGTGACAGTAAATCTGGAAACCTTGCAAGTGCAAATTGGTGATTACACAGCCCCAGTTGCGATCGGTGAAGGGACAAGAAGCACATTTATTTCTGGAACTTGGGACGCTTGCGGTCAGTTGGTGGCGAATGCTGACCAAGTTCGGGCAACGGCTGCAAAATTACCCTATGTGGGTTGGTCTAATTTAGCCGCGAGTTAAGATTTACTCGTTCTCTGGTTGTCATTGTCAGCCAGGGAACAATACAGTTCAGATAAGACCAAAACCCTTGTAGAGACGGCGATTTATCGCGTCTAAAAAACCCGATTTATCGCATCTCGAAAACCCGATTTTATCGCGTCTAAAAAACCCGATTTATCTCATCTCAAAAACCCACAATTTTGTATAATTAGCCCTTAACTAAACCGTATTGAGCCAGGGCATACTCATTGCTGGGCTTGCTGCATTCCTTTTAAAAGATAAAGATTGAGTTAACCACTAAGCAAAATTTAATCATAAGACAAAGTTTATTTAAACCAGTAAAGTAATTAATATCTTATAATTTCTAAGATTTTTAAAACTAAATGGCTCGATATGCGTTTACCTCTCATTATCAGTGCAACATTATTACTATCTCTAGGTCTAAACCTACCAGTGATGTCTGAAACTCCCGTAGAGATAGCACAACTGACAACTAATAATAACTTGAATTTAAGACGATTAAGATTTAATCGCCGTTTGTGGAATCAGGCAAACATTTCTAACTATCGCTATACCTTTAGCAACAGTTGCTTTTGTATACCCGATGCTAGAGGCCCAGTAGTCATTGAAGTACGTAATGGTCAAACAACTTCAATCACTTCTGTCGCTACAGGTCAACCCGTTAATCAGCAATTCTTTCAAGAATATAAAACAATTCCCAAACTTTTTAATGTGATTCAAGATGCGATCAACCGTAATGCATTCAGTTTAGATATAGGCTACAATCATAAACTCGGTTATCCAACCCGAATTAATATCGATTACAATAGTCAAATTGCTGATGAAGAAATCTTTTTGACAATTGAGAATTTTGAGGAAATTAAATAGATACTAAGCCAATACTGCTTGGGTTTTGCATTTTGAACTCGGAATTGGGTTTTGGGAAAAGGGTAAAGGATAAAGGTTAAAGGTTTTTTCTTTCCCCTTACCCTTTTCCCCAAAACCCGACAAGTCTTGGATACTAAGCTGATTATTTCCACTCAATCTCTACCAAAGATAGAGATAAATTAGCAACTCCAAAAACAGATTCAATACTTTACTCTTCTCTGAAAAGGTAATAGCGATGCTTACGGCATCACTTTTCATAAAAATTAACAATTTGATGAAGTTATGTTGATTTTACAGGAATAATTCTCAATTATTCAACGAATTTGTTGTGTTTGAGGGCTTGACTAAAAACAGTCATTTCTGATATCTTCAAATTACTCGCTAAGATTAGCACTAAGTATAAGTTTTTTAACTCAATTAACCAGATTTTTTGTTTTTACTTTAAAAAAGTAGTTTTCTTGATAGCGAAACTATAATTCAACTTATTGCAGACGGCTTAAAACTATACAGCCATTTGTGAAAATCATCATTAAGACTCATTTGCCGCTGCTGCGTCTCCCCAGTAGATGCCGCATTGTTAGTTTCGTAGTAGCGCATCTCACCCAAGGCACTACGAGCTTGGATGATTTTCGTCCGCTCAATCCGACGCTGTTCGTAACTAGTTAAAGCTTCTGAGAGATTAGCTGACTGGGAAAAACACTCTCGCAGTTCATAAGCATCTTCAAAAGTGGTATTGGCTCCCTGTCCCATCGCAGGTGCCATTGGATGAGCGGCATCGCCTAAGAGAGTGACTCTGCCTTGACTCCATTGAGTTAACGGTGGGCGATCGCAAATCGGCCCTTCCCAAATCTGCTCGGCTGGTGTTGCTTCCACCACCGCCCGAAAGCATTCATCCCAATCAGCTAATTTATGCAGAATGCAAGATTTCACCTCATCAGCGCTGTGGGAAAGGGAATACTCAAGTGATAACTTCCGACTAATCCAACTGGTATAGCCGCCGCCCACATTGAGAAGGTACATAAACTGTTGATTGCCTTTGACAAAAACTAGTTCATAGTCATTAAATAGCTCATGGTGATACTTGATGACGGCACGCCAACACATACTACCGATATAATTAGGCTGACCCTCGCCAAATAAAGTTTCTCTGATGATAGAGTTAACGCCATCAGCCCCAATCAGCAAATCTGCATATACCGATTTTTCGCCATCAAAATGAATTTCCACACCGTTTTCATCTTGTTCAAAGCCAATACAGCGATGATTGAGGTGAATGATCTCAGATGGCAATCTAGAGGCTAAGACTTGCTGAAGACGATACCACCAAATAGTCAATAATGGCTGTCCATACTGCTCTAAATATTTAGTTGCGTTAGTTCGGAGTGTTTCTCCTTGAATATTCTTTAAAACCGTGTGGTGAACCTCGCATCCTGAACTTTTGAGGGTTTCGACAATTCCCGGCGCGATCGCATCTAGGGAACTCAAGCCATTAGGAGCGAGTCCTAGTCCAGTTCCAGCCGGACGAAATTCTTGGGCTTTTTCGTATACTTGCACATCGATACCTTGGCTTCTCAGTGCGATCGCAGCAGCCAAACCGCCTGGCCCAGCACCAACAATAGCAACTTTCTCTACTATGGGTTTGGATAATTTCTGAGTTAGATTTGTATTCATATTAAAAGTCAGAATATCCCCACGAGTACATACGCTTCCTTCATGCCTCAAGGCGGTTGCTTTGCAAGCTTACCTTTGAACTAGACCCACAATGATTAATTTTGACTGCTGAGTACTTTTTTAGTCAATCTTTCTTAAGAAACAACTCTAAGAGGTTGTTTGAAAAGTCCTCTTGTCGGTATCAAAAGTTTTAGATCCCCCTAAATCCCCCTTCAAAAGGGGGACTTTGACTCCAGTTTCCCCCTTTTTAAGGGGGGTTAGGGGGGATCAAAAGTGCCTAAAGTTACAGAGAGAAACTTTTCAAACATCCTCTAAATTTGGTCTTCTAATGGATTGTGGTTGCTGGTGGTAACAAAAACTTCACACCCTCAGAATTGTTCACCAATTCAACAAACTTGAATAAATACGATTACATCAGTTTTGGCGCTAAATTCTCTAAAATTGACTTTTAAATTTCATAAACTTCCTATAATGGAACTAAGCTTGCTGTATCATTTTCATATTCAAAAATGATTGTGAAGATGAGTGTGTATGAAATTTAAGTCAGTTTCCGCGTGTATTGGTTTAAGTCTTCTAAGTTTTTCAGTCAGTTCATTGCCGCGTCTTGTAAATTCACCACAAGTCCTTGCCCAAGAAGTTACTACTTCATGCCCTCTGCCATCTGAGATTGCCATTACGTTCTTAGATTCTAAATGTCAGGAAGTAAAACTAGAACAGCCAAAGACTTTTTATCGCTACTATAGTAATAGTGGAAATAAATACGGCAGGTATTTAACAACTGACAAATATAAAACAAATGTAGAAGTAATCAAGAATCTGGCTCTTAATCAAGCATGGGGCAATGAAGCTACTATGATCCAAAAAATAACTTTACCAGCAGGAACAATAACTTATCAAGGAATTGTTGCCCCTCAAGTGCCTACAGAATGCTATCCAGGGGGCGCTCAACAGACATTTATTCAAGATTCAAAAGATCCAAATATCAAATGGTCTGAGGGAAAAAATCTCGTCGTAAAACCTTTTAGTTGTCCGTAAAATTTATGAAAACTAAGACAGAAGAATTTATCAAGCTAATTGACCAAGCATCTGAGATTGCCGAAGAGATGCTGAAAGACAAAAAACCTGAGTCTTCAGCACATTTAAACAACGCGATCGCTGTTCTACAATCTATTAAAAGCAAGGCACTAAATGGTAAGCTTGAACCATCAGGAGGAGTCTCAACTCTTGGACTAGCTCATGGAGTGGCTGATTGGATTGAGCCGTTAGATTCGCCATTATTAAAAGCTGTAGGTGTAATAGAGGAATATTACCAAAAAAACCTCTAAATTGCCTATCTAGACTCTTTACTTGAATATAATCGTCATAGAAGCAGTGCTGAGTACCGAGTAAGAATTCTCATTTGGAACTCAGCACTGTTTTGCTGAAAGTAATGATGTAATTATTATCTACATGAAACATGGAAGAAAATTCTTTAGCTCCAATAACTTCAAACTCATTTACCCAGGAATTGAAAATCTTGGGTTCAGAGGAAGTAGAATTATCTTTGAATGTCAATAATATCTCCTACTCAGTGAAGCTAGAACCTCGTGTTACTTTACTGGATGCACTACGGGAAAAGCTGGGTCTGATGGGAACTAAAAAAGCTTGCGATCGCGGTGAATGTGGTGCATGTACTGTATTAGTTGATAATCGGCGAATCAACTCCTGTATGACTCTAGCAGTCATGCACATTGGTGCTGAAATTACCACAATTGAGGGATTAGCAGAAGATGGCAAACTTCACCCCATGCAAACAGCCTTTATCACCCATGATGCTTTTCAATGTGGTTACTGCACATCGGGTCAAATTGTCTCAGCCGTAGGGATGATATTAGAGGAATCGCCAAAATCTGAGGCAGAAATTCGAGAAAAGATGAGTGGAAACCTTTGCCGTTGTGGAGCATATCCTAATATTATTGCGGCGATTCAAGATGTGCTAGAGGAAATGGAAGATGCAGCCATTTAGTTATGCTAAAGTTACTTCCCAAGAGGCTGCGATCGCAACAGTTGAGCAAGACAAAACTGCTGCATTTATTGCTGGTGGCACAGATTTACTCGGATTGATGAAAGATGGAGTTCAAACAGCGAATATATTAATTGATATTAATAGTTTGCCCTTAGCAGATATTGAATCTCACGCTAATGGAATCCGCATTGGTGCGATCTCTCGAATGAGTGATGTGGCTTTTCATCCCCAAATTCAAGAACGTTATCCAGTAATTAGCCAAGCTTTATTACAAAGTGCTTCACCGCAACTGCGAAATATGGCAACAATAGGCGGTAATTTACTGCAACGAGTCCGCTGTGGTTACTTTCGCGATCCAGTTTTTCCTTGTAATAAACGCACTCCCGGTATAGGTTGTTCGGCAATTACAGGTTACAATCGAATGCATTCTATTTTCGGGGCGAGTGAACATTGTATTGCTGTTCATCCTTCCGATTTAGCTGTGGCGCTGACGGCATTAGATGCGGTAATTTGCATCCAAGGGACAGAAAAAGCCCGTCGAATTTCAATTCATGATTTTTATCTCTTACCAGGTGAGACACCAGCAAATGAAACTCTATTACAGCCTGGAGAATTAATTGTTGCCATTGAAATTACAGATTTTGCATATAAGTCCCATTATTTAAAAGTTAGAGATCGTGCTTCCTACGAATTTGCTCTCGTTTCCGTAGCTGTTGCTTTAGATATAGAACAAGACATTATCAAATCAGCACGCATCGCTTTTGGAGGAGTTGCACCCAAACCCTGGCGTGCATGGGAAGCTGAAGAATTTCTCCAAAATAAAGCAATCAATGAAACCACGTTTAGAGATGCAGCCGCATTAGCCATCAAAGAAGCGAAACCGCAAACACATAATGAATTCAAAATTGAATTAGTCAAACGCGCTTTGGTACGTGCGCTTTCAGTTGTGGGAGGAAAGTCATGAATAAAATTATCGGTAAACCACTCGATCGCGTTGATGGTAGGCTGAAAGTTACCGGAGAAGCATCTTACACAGCCGATGTGCCAATAGATAATTTAACTTATGGAGTGATTTTTCAAAGTGCGATCGCCAGCGGTAAAATTATCCAAATAGACACATCCGCCGCCGCAGTCGCCCCTGGTGTGCTAGATGTCGTTACTTACCAACAAACCCCATCTCTGGTAAAAATACCCTTCTTTGGGCCTCCACAGCCTCAGTCAACCGAAAAAGACCATAATATTTACTACGATGGTCAACACTTGGGGGTTGTAATTGCCCAAACTTTAGAACAAGCCGAAACCGCCGCCTCTAAGATAAAAATTATCTACGAAGAAGCCATTTCTACAGTCACGGCGGCAGGTGCAGAGATATTTGAACCCGAATCAATATTTTTTGGCATTATGCCCGGTAAAATCACCAGAGGGGATGTTGAATCGGGGAAAGCTCAAGCAGATGTGCTAGTAGAGCAAGTTTATACGACGCCAATGGAACATCATAATCCCCTAGAACCTTCTGCAACGATCGCAATGTGGGAAGGGGATATTTTGACACTGTATGAAACCACTCAAGGCATTTCTGCAACCCAAAGAGCGATCGCATCTGTGCTGAATATTCCTCAAGAAAATGTCCGCGTCATGTCCAAATATTTAGGCGGAGGATTTGGTTGTAAGGCATTACTGCGATCGCATACTATCTTAGCTGCGATCGCATCTCGTCATGTAAAACGCCCAGTAAAAGTTGTGCTAACGCGATCGCAAATGTACACTGGTTGCGGCCACAGATCCCAAACTGAACAACACCTAACGCTAGGTGCAACCAAAGAAGGTAAGTTAACCGTCATCAATCACATTGGTACATCCTTAACATCATTATTTGATGACTTTGTAGAACCCGTGGGTGCAGCCACAACGATGATGTACGCCTGTCCAAATTTGGAAGTAAAATACCGTTTGGCACGCATCAACACTGCCACTCCAACCTTTATGCGTGGGCCGGGAGAAGCAACGGGAATGTTTGCCCTAGAATCGGCAATGGATGAACTGGCATACACCTTAAATATTGACCCGATTGAACTAAGACTTAGAAATCATGCAGATATTGATCCCCATAAAGAATTACCTTGGTCAAGTAAATCCCTGAAAGAATGTTACCAAAAAGGTGCAGAAATTTTTGGTTGGTCACAACGCAACCCAGTTCCCCGTTCCATGCAGGATGGTTATTTCTTGATTGGTTGGGGAATGGCAAGTGCGACATTTCCCACCAACGTTGGAACTGCATCAGTCAAGGTAGAAATTTTTGCCAGTGGAGAAGTGAAAGTACGAAGTGGTACACAAGACATCGGTACTGGTACTTATACAGTGATGACGCAGATAGCTTCTGAAGTATTAGGCTTACCAGTGCAATTTGAACTAGGTGATAGCAATCTTCCGAAAGCGCCGATTGCAGGGAACTCAATTACCGTTGCTAGTGTTTCTCCGGCGGTGTATAAAGCAGCGATCGCAGCACGGGATAGAATAATCCAAATGGCGATCAAAGATGCAAATTCTCTGCTTTACGAATCTCAAGCAGAAGATATTACTGTCGAGTCAGGGCAAATATTTTTAAAACAAGACCCATCGAAGCGAGACAGCTACACCGATATTCTACGCCGTCATGGGTTAGAGAGTTTAGAAGTTACAGAAGAATCTTCAGCCAGTCCAGAGAGCAAAGAATACGCCAAACACTCATTTGGTGCGATATTTGTGGAAGTTGCAGTTGATGAATTGTTGGGAGAAATAAAAGTTAGACGATGCGTAGGCGTTTATAGTGCAGGGCGAATTCTCAACTTTAAAACAGCGCGGAGTCAAGTTGTTGGTGGGATTACATGGGGAATTGGGATGGCGCTGATGGAGAAAACTGTCATGGATGCTAATCAGGGCAGAATAGTTAGTGCCAACCTTTCAGATTACCTGATTCCCGTTCATGCAGATATCCCAAATATGGAAGTGCAATTTGTTGAAGAACACGATCCCTTTGTGAATGCACTAGGAACCAAAAGCCTGGGGGAACTTCCGATTGTTGGAGTAGCGGCTGCTATATCGAATGCAGTTTATCATGCCACAGGTAAGCGGATTCGTGATTTGCCAATTACACCAGATAAGTTGCTGTGATGATATTAACCAAGGTTTTACCCCACCCTAACCCTCCCCGATGCATTGGGGAGGGAACTAGATTTTCTATTTCCCCCCTTTGCAAGGCTACGGTGTACACACAAGTCGAAAAAAGATCAATTTCTC
>NZ_JAWJTF010000066.1:717-55975 GCF_048836525.1 Nostoc sp. CALU 546 | reverse complement strand
TGGTACGTAAGCCCCACCCGCCTTGAGAATACCAAGTAATCCCACCAGCATCTCTAAAGAACGCTCTACACATATCCCCACCAATACGTCGGCTCCCACTCCCAAAGACCGCAAGTAATGCGCCAATTGGTTAGCACGACTATTCAACTCGTGGTAAGTCAATTGTTGATTCTCAAACACCACTGCCACGGCATCGGGTGTACGCTCTACTTGCTCCTCAAATAACTGATGGATACATTTATCCTGGGGATAATCTACGCTTGTATCATTCCACTCCACTAATAACTTTTGCTGCTCAGATGCCGTGAGCATTGGCAATTGGGAAATCCGCTCGCTGGGATTTGCCACGATCGCTTCAAGTAGAGTCAGAAAATGACCAGTCATCCGTTCGATAGTGCTGCTATCAAACAAGTCTGTGTTGTACTCCCACCACCCAAACAGCCCATTGGGAGTATTTTCCATTGATAAAGTTAAATCAAACTTTGATGTGGTGATTTCTATTGGCAAGCCACTGACACTTAACTCAGTCAACTCTATTTCAGACATGGGAGCGTTCAGGAGAACGAACATCACCTGGAATAATGGTGTATGGCTCAAGTCCCGTTCTGGCTGCAATGCTTCCACCAACATTTCAAAGGGCAAATCTTGATGAGCGTAGGCTCCGAAAGCCGTTTCTCTCAGTCGCAGGAGTAATTCATTAAAACTGGGGTTCCCTACTAAATCAGTCCGCATCACTAAAGTGTTGACAAAAAAGCCAATTAACCCTTCTAGCTCGGTGCGATCGCGGTTGGCAATTGGTGTCCCCACCAAAATATCTTCTTGTCCCGTGTAACGATAAAGCAGGGTATTATATGCCGCCAACAAAGTCATGAACAGAGTACAACCTTGCTGTTGACTTAGCTCCAACAACCGTTGAGTTAACTCAACAGACAGAGTAAGCACATGATATGAGCCATTGAAAGTCTGCACAGCAGGTCTGGGTCTGTCTGTGGGTAGTGGCAAGAATGTGGGTGCATTTGCCAACTGTTTTTCCCAGTAACTCAAATGGTTTTGTAATACTTCCCCTTGTAACCATTGTCTTTGCCAAATTGCAAAATCCGCGTACTGAATTGGCAGTGGTAACAAGGGTGACGGCTGACCGATTGAATAAGCATTGTAGAGTGCTTGTAACTCCTGAACAAATACACCTATTGACCAGCCATCACTGACAACGTGGTGCATACATACTAATAACCAATGTTCTGTAGGAGACAGCACTATTAATGTCGCTCTGATTAAGGCATCATGAGCTAAGTCAAAAGGCTCAATTGCTTTTTGTTCCAGTAATTTCTGTGCAGCAGTTTGTTGTTCTGTTACTTCGGCTTCGCTCAGTACAAGTACGGGTAAATGCTGCAAGTCAACAACTGCAACTGTCCAATTTGTTTGAGTTTGAATTATTTGTGTTGGCTTTTCACCAACAGTAACAAAGTTGGTGCGTAGGACTTCATGGCGATCGATAAGTTCTTGTAAACTTTGTTCTAAGGCGGCAACATTAAGAGTTCCTACTAGACGCAAACCTATGGGTAGGCTGTATAAGACACTGTTCGACTCTAACTGGTCTAAAAACCATAAACGCTGTTGAGCATAAGACAGTGGTATTTCTGTATTCCCTACCCGCCTTAAGATGGGTGGTGCTGAGAGTTCTATAGCTTGCTGCTGTAACTGCTGAATCGATGGTGCTAACTCGGCAATTGTTGGCGTAGCAAATAACTCACGCAATGGTATTTCTACTTTCAATCTGGTACGCAGACGGGAGATGAATTGCGTTGCTAGTAGGGAGTGTCCCCCTAGTTCAAAGAAGTTGTCATGTCTGCCAACAAGCTCTACTCTCAGAACTTGTTGCCAAATTACTGCGAGGATTTCTTCAATAGGAGTGCGCGGGGCTACATATTTCTCTGATAATTCACTACTTGGCTCTGGTAGAGCGCGACGATCTATTTTGCCGTTGGGGGTTAGGGGTAAAGATTCTAAGATGGCGATCGCACTTGGTACCATGTATTCTGGTAGCTTTTCTTTGAGGAAGCTACGCAGAACGCTAATTATAGGTGTCACCTGTGGCTGCGGTACAATGTAGGCTACTAGGCGCTTGTCACCAGGAGTATCTTCACGGGCTATGACACATGATGCTTGCACATGAGGATGTTGGCTTAGTACTGCTTCGATTTCTCCCAACTCAATGCGGAATCCCCGGATTTTTACTTGGTTGTCGATACGACCCAGGTATTCTATGTTTCCATCTGGTAGATAACGAGCCAAGTCCCCAGTTTTATAAAGTCGGGGACTGGGGATTGGGGACTGGGAATTGGGAAGAACTTCTGCTCCCCTGCTCCCCTGCTCCTCTGCTCCCCTGCTCCCCTGCTCCCCTGCTCCCCTGCTTCTACAAAAGGGATTGGGGATGAATTTTTCTTGTGTTAATTCTCTTGCGTTGAGATAGCCTCGTGCTAACCCTGCACCACCAATGTGCAGTTCTCCTGCGACACCTATAGGTACTGGTTGCAAGTTTTGGTCAAGTATATATATCTGGGTATTGGCAATTGGACGACCGATGGAAATTTTTTGGTCTAGTGGAGTGCATTTGGCGATCGCAGTACAAACACTCGCTTCTGTCGGGCCGTAGGCGTTGAAGAAGTTTCTGCCTTTTGACCATTGTCGCATCAATTCCAGAGGACAGGCTTCTCCGGCGACAACGATCGCTTGCAATGTTGGCAGTTCTTCTGTTGGCAGAACTACCAAGGCTGATGGTGGTAGGGTGACATGGGTAATGCCATCATCCCTTAATCGGTCAATTAAAGGCATACCCGGCATTATCGAGTCTTTTGTTCCCAAATACAGTGTTGCACCCGATCCCAAAGCCATCAAGATTTCTGATATGCAAGCATCAAAACTGAAGGAGGCAAACTGGAGAACTCGACTATCAGAATGCACGCCGAAAGCCTGAATTTGAGCTTGAGCTAGATTGCACAATCCACTATGCTCAACCATTACCCCTTTAGGTTTGCCTGTGGAGCCGGATGTGTAAATCACATTCGCTAGATCGGTACTCGTTACTACCTGAATCGGGTTGTTCTGTTTGTTTTGCAGAATCTCTGACCAGACTTCATCTAAACAAATCAGTTTTGCCTGATACTCAGGTAGGCGATCGAGGAGTCGCTGTTGAGTTAGTAATACTGCAACTTGAGCGTCTTCAAGCATGAAGCTCAGACGGTCTTTGGGATATTCTGAGTCAAGCGGTACGTAAGCCCCACCCGCCTTGAGAATACCAAGTAATCCGACCACCATTTCTAAGGAACGCTCGACACAAATCCCCACTAGCACATCTGGTTTTACACCCAAAGATTGCAAATAATGCGCCAATTGGTTAGCACGACAATTCAATTCGTGGTAGGTCAATTGTTGATTTTCAAACACCACCGCCACTGCATTGGGTGTACGCTCTACCTGCTCCTCAAATAACTGATGGATACATTTATCGAAGGGGTAGTCTACTTGAGTATCATTCCACTCAACTAATAACTGCTGTTCCTCAAATTGTGTGAGTATTGGTAATTGGTCAATTCGTTGCTGGGGATTTGCCACAATTGCTTCGAGCAAAGTTACAAAATGCCCCATCATCCGAGCGATCGCACTATCATCAAATAAGTCAGTGTTGTAATTCCATGTACCTTTGAGTGAGCCAGGTTCCTCAAGAATAGTTAAGGTTAAATCAAAGGCGGCTCCTCTAGACTCTGGAATCATTGATTCCAAAATTAAACCATCATTAATATCTATATTCTGGTAAGAGCGATCGCAGACGAAGGCTACCTGATAGAGTGGCGAAAAACTGGGGTTCCGGACAGGTTGCAGTTGCTCCACCAGCAGGGGAAAGGGATAATCCTGATGTTTTTGGGCATTTAACACACAAGAGTGCGATCGCTCCAGCAACTCTTCAAAGGTGGGATTTCCTGAAAGGTCTCCTCGCAAGACCACAGGATTAGCAAAGTGACCGACAATATTTTCAAACTCTGAACGGCTCCGATTCTCCATTGGAGAGCCAATTAAAATATCTTCTTGATTGGTATAACGTCGTAATAGTATTTGTAATGCTGTTAATAAAACGATATAAAGAGACGCACCCTCTCTCTTCGCCAATTCTGTGAGTGATTGCCGTAGTTCTTTTTCAACAGTAAAAAAGCGGGAAGCACCATTATAGGTTTGGCTCTGAGGTCTTGGTCGATCTGTGGGCAAATCTAGCAATGGCAATTCACCTGATAGTTGTTGCTGCCAGTAAGTCCACAAACTTTCTCCCTGTGAACTAGCGAGCATTTGCTCTGACCACTTGATGTAATCTTGATATTGATAGTTTTGTGGTGATAGTTGGGCTGCTTCACCTGTGGCGTAGGCGTAGCCCGTCGTAGACATCGCTTTATATAAGGCGCAAAGTTCACCGATCATGATTTCTAAAGACCGGAAATCTCCCACTATTTGATGTAGCGTGATTAAGAGAATATGTTCTTTTGTTGCTAATGTATCAGTTTTAATATGGTTAATTAATAAATCAAAGCGCAATATTGGCCCCTGTTCTAAGTTGAAAAGGCGATCGCTTTTTTCTGAAAGCCACTTGTTTAGATCATCTTGGTCAAAATCGAAAGCTTCTTCGATGCTAAAGTCAACTTCCTGATTTTCGTGAACTGTTTGCACAGGTTCGCCGTTAATGGTTGCAAAGGTAGTCCTCAAAAGTGGATGCCTTGCAACTAGAGCTTGTGCTGCCTGCTTCAGGGCGGGAATATCTAAATTTGTGACTAATTTTCCTGCATACGTGGCGTTGTAGGCGGTACTGCTGGGTGCTAATTGATATAAGAACCAGAGTGCCTTTTGACCGTGAGATAGGGGATAATTTGCAGCCTGATTGCTACTCTGGGATAAAATTCGGATAATTTCTGGTTCATATTGCTTAATTTCCTGCAATAACTCAGGGGTTAGGGAGTTTTCAGGCGATCTATAGCGCAGGTTGTCTCCATCAACCCACAATTCAACATTCTTTGCTGAAAGATTTTCTAGAAGCCCTGTTAAATTCATAGTTTTACTCTAATCGATGCTAATTTTAATAAACTAATATTTTCCTCTCAAGCTACCTTAAATTCTTACAGTCTTAGCCAATAAAAAAATTAATATTAACTATAATTTCTGAGACTAGTTAGTATCAGAAATTTGCTTTTCTACCGATACATGTTAACTAGTTTTCAATAAAAATTTACTTTTAAATAAGCGGAGTTTGTTTAAAGCTGTACTTTTTAATTGAATTTATGAATCATCTCACCTTATTCAAAAAAATACAATACCAATTAAGACAGTTAAGCGGACAGTTAAGCGGACAGTTAAGACAGTTAAGACAGTTAAGACAGTTAAGAGATATCCACTCGGTAAATTGGGGTAAAAACAAAAAATAAAATGTAAATTGGTTTATACTGCGTTATAGAATATTAAACATGGTGCAAAAATTATTTGCTGAAAACTTATTAACTGCTGCCAACTCTTGACACCAATGAGCTTGCAGCAGATTTAATGAATGCGTCAGTTTGTAGAAATATTGGGCTAAATAATACCTTCACAAGCATATTTAGCGATTTGTGATAAAAAGCCTATAATTCTCCAAAAAGCCCAACAATTACACTAGGTCAACTTGATTTTTTATTTATGGCTATAATGCTTATTTAGTAAGGAATTGAGCCTTAACACTACTTTCATATAACTAGCTTAATTATTAGCTAAAGTCTTAGTTTAGTTTCAGAATATGCCAACCCAAGTTGTTCAAGCTCAACCTTCAACAAATGCTCTTTTCGGTTTTCTTCAATTTTGGAAAGACGTAAAAGCAGTCGCCCAACCTTACTGGTATCCAAACGAGCCAGGAGATAGAGCATTCTCAGAAGTGATTCGCTCATGGGGGATGCTTATTCTCCTAATATTATTAATAATTGTCCTTGTTGGTGCAAATGTTTTTAATAGTTTTATTAATCGCTATTTGGCGGATATCATCATTCAAGAGAAGGAAATCGCTAAATTTTATGATGCTTTACTGCTTTATGGTTCAGCCCTAGCATTGGGAACTCTCTTAGCCGGGTTCTCCAGACTAGTGAGAAAAAAAATTGCTCTAGATTGGTATCAATGGCTGAATAATCAGATTTTATCAAAATATTTAAACAGTCGAGCTTATTATAAAATTAACTTTACATCTAATATTGATAATCCAGATCAACGTTTATCTCAAGAAATCGAACCCATTGCAAGTAATGCTTTAAGTTTTTCAGCTACTTTCCTGGAAAAAATCCTGGAGATGACAGCTTTTTTATTAGTTCTTTGGTCAATCTCTCAGTCTGTTGCACTGATTTTAGTTAGTTATACGGTTATAGGCAATTTTATTGCTGTCTACTTGACCCAAGAATTAAATAAAATTAATCGACAAGAACTCGAAGCGAAAGCTGACTACACCTATTGCCTAACTCATTTTCGCACTCATGCTGAATCAGTAGCTTTCTTTCAAGGAGAGAACCAAGAATTAAATATTATTAACCGCCGATTTAGCAATTTGATAAAAAATGCTAAACGCAAAATTGATTGGGAGAAGAACAATGAGATTTTTAATAGAGGTTATCAATCTGTAATTCAAATATTTCCATATATAGTATTTGGGCCTTTACAGATTAGAGGTGAAATGGAGTTTGGAGAAATTATCCAAGCGTCTGTATGTTGCTATTTTTTCGCTAATGCTTTGGGTGAGTTAATCAATGAATTTGGGAATTCTGGAAGATTTTCTAGCTATGTTGAACGGTTATCTGAATTTTCAGATGCGTTAGAAGAAGTAATTAGAGAACCAGAGAATGTCAGTACTATTAAAACAATAGAAGAAAACCAGATCGCTTTTGAGAATGTCACTTTACAAACGCCCAACTATGAACAGGTAATTGTTGAAGATTTGTCACTGTCTGTCAAAGCAGGAGAAGGTTTATTGATTGTTGGGCCAAGTGGCCGAGGTAAAAGTTCTCTACTGAGAGCGATCGCTGGTTTGTGGAATGCGGGGACTGGTCGTTTGGTGCGACCTCCATTAGAAGAAGTTTTATTTTTACCTCAACGTCCTTACATAATTTTAGGAACCTTGCGCGAACAGTTGCTCTATCCTACTACAAATAGTCACATTACTGACGCAGAACTTAAAAAAGTTTTGCAACAAGTCAACTTACAAAACTTGCTAAGTCGAGTCGATAACTTCGATACGGAAGTTCCTTGGGAGAACATACTATCGCTAGGAGAACAACAACGTCTGGCTTTCGCACGATTATTAGTTACTCATCCAAGGTTCACGATATTAGATGAAGCAACAAGTGCCTTAGATTTAAAAAATGAAGGAGGTTTATACCAACAGTTACAATCCACGAAAACAACGTTTATTAGTGTTGGGCATCGAGAAAGTCTATTTGATTATCATCAATGGGTTCTGGAACTTGTAGAAGATTCCAGTTGGAAACTTATGAGAGTACAAGATTACCGGGAGCAGAAAGGTCAAAAAGTAAATATTACTAAACCCACCGCAAATGTCCAAATAAGAATAGATGATTCATCTCAAGATAAGTCCCTAAATGATTCAGAGAGCAGCACAACTAAAAAGCTCAGTCATAAGGAAATGAATGAATTAACCTACTATTCTGTTTCCACTATTAGAAGTAAGGCAAGCAAAGGGGAGTTTATCACTACTAGAGATGGCCTTACCTATGGATATGATAAAGACCCCAAAATATTGAAATGGGTGAGAGTTTAGCAGCTGGAGGTAATTTAGTTTTTTCCTATAAAAGGTAAAAGTAACAGTGTGATGTAGAAGATATTGTGAGATAGAAATATATCAATCAGAAAAAAATCATGTTGCTAATTACCAAAGTAGATGAATTATTCATCTGGTGGGATAAACCTAATTCCCCTGGCTGTGCTATTGCTGTTATTCAGAATGAGGAGATAATTTACCAACGGGGTTATGGGATGGCTAACTTGGAATACAACATTCCCATAACCTCTAATTCTGTCTTTGATATCGCTTCTAACTCCAAGCAATTTACAGCAATGTGTATTGTCTTACTAGCCAGACAAAAATTGCTTAACTTAGATGATGAATTACAAAAATATATTCCAGAAATTCCTCAATACAGTCACTCTATTACTATCCGCAATTTAATCGAACACACCAGTGGTTTGCGTGACTATTTACATTTAATGTTATTTGCTGGAATGAGGTTTGAAAATAAGTATTCAAACGAAGAAATTATTGCCTTAATTGCTCGACAACAAAGCTTAAATTTCGAGCCTGGAACTGAGCAATTATACTGTAATTCTAGCTATATTTTACTAGCAGAAATTGTGAGACGTGTCTCTGGCAAATCTTTACGTGTATTTGCCCAAGAACATATTTTTGCCCCGCTAGGAATGAAAAATACCCATTTTCACGATAACTTCAGAGAAATCGTGAAAAATAGAGCCGATGGATACGCTCCAAAAGATGGAGGGGGTTTCCAGATCGATATGTCTTTTCACGATTTCTGTGGAGACGGACAGCTTTATACAACTATTGAAGATTTACTACTTTGGGATCGAAATTTCTATCACAATATCTTAGGTGAATATGGACAAGATTTAATTGAAGAAGTAACTACTCCACGCAAACTCAATAATGGCGAAATCATATCAGGTGCATTTGGGTTGCGGATTGGCGATCGCGGCGGCTTAAAAACAATTAGTCATGGAGGTTCTTGGACGGGTTATCGGAGTGATTTTATTCGATTTCCCGAACGCCAGTTTTCTGTTATCTGTCTGGCTAATTTAAGTACGCTTAACCCGACTAAATTAGCTTTTCAAGTTGCTGATATATATTTAGAAAATGATTATATTGAAAATATCGCTAAACCTATTTCGCGTTCTATTAGCTCTATTAATTTACCTGTAGTGGAGCTACAGCTTAAAGCTGGATTTTATCATAACCCCACTACTGGAAGCATATTGGAGTTAGAGATAAAAAATGGAAAATTAATGGCTAAACTAACGTGGATGTATTTTCAACTTATTCCAATTGACACCAATTATTTTCAATCTGCCGATAATCAAATTGACTATGATATTGAGTTTTCTGAAGATATTATTCGCCTGATAGGAAAATTAGATATTGGTAATGTTATTAAAACCTATACCTTTGAAAAAATACTAGATTCTCCAAAAGATATATTAGCCGATTATCCTGGTACTTATTATTCTGCTGAATTAGAGTATGACTTTAAAATAAATCTAGTAGATAATAAATTATATTATAAGAGCAAAGGCTATCCACTATCTCATCTCATAGTTGCTGGACAAAATCTTTTTCTTAGATATCTTATATATGTAGATAAGTTTGAATTGGTGCGAGATCGAGAAGGTCGAGTTATCAGTTTATATCGTTGTTGTGACAGGGTACGAAGAGTGTATTTTAGTAAACAGTAAATAATCAGGAGCAGTAAGAAGCCATTCTCAAAGCCATTTATGGAGAACGTAGTAAAAATGGAAGACTTAGTTGTTTATGTAGTGATGTTAGGCTTATTCGCACCAGAACAATTTTTCAGTAGACCGAAAAGTTTTGCGATCACTAAAAAATAGTACTTTATCCCTGTTGTTGCTACTCGTAGTGGTACAGCCACTCCTTCTTTGCTTCCTGAAGCCACTACTTGTTCTGATGATTCTGACTTGTTGACTGCTGCCTAATTTTATTCCTTGATTTTGGGGTGGTTTTTCGTCTTCTTTATACCCCCTGAACGCTTACCATTTTTTAAAGATATATAGTATTGAAAATACTATATAGTTTAATCTTAATAAAGATTAACTAATTTTTGCTTAACTGTCTTAACTGTCCTTGCACATATATTTAATTGCTGATATATTTTTGATTGTCAAAATAATTTACCTCAAAAAAATACCATGTCTACAAACACAGCCAAAACAGTGGATGTTGGAGCATTACCATTCTTTGCGCGTTTTTTGGAAGAGCAAGCTACTGAAGGTGAAGGAACAGATGTTCCTTGGACTTACAAGTTTCCTTCAGACTTAGAAGATAAATAATTTAGTCCCTGCATCTGAAAGTACTTTTCTACTCAGAAAAATACCTTGTAGTTGGCTGAATCATAATTTCATAGAGTAGCAGTTATCAAATAACTGAAAGCTACTCTATAGAAACGCGATGGCGCAGAGCAACCGCCGTAGGTGATCGCTCTCATATTACCTTTTCCATAACATAGAGGTGATTGCTTTTTATAGATACCTAAGTTTTTTAAATATTTTGGCTTCTAAAAAGCAATTTGTTTGCTAATACTTAATAGCTACCTCATGAAATTATCATAAAAAATATTTATGCATCTATCTCGTGATGTTATTTTATTAATCACCCACAGTGGTGATTTCTTCACAATAGATAGAGTGGCAGAAGCCTTATCAAAAAAAGGGGTGCAACCATTTCGTCTAGATACTGATAAATTTCCTCTAGAAGTGCAATTAACAGCACATTTTGATAAGTTTAAAAGCTACCACACTATAGAATGTAACAACCACTCTATTAGCACAGAGCAGGTGCAAGCTGTATGGATGCGTCGGATTTGGGAACCACAACTAAGTCAAGAATTAGCGCCAAAGTTCAGAGAAGCTTGCTTTAGAGAATCACTTGCAACTTTAGATGGTTTTTGGGACAGCCTAAAGGAGGCTACGTGGGTAGATAATTTAGAGCGGATAGATTATGCAAGTAACAAGTTGCGCCAACTACGGATTGCGTCTGAAGTAGGTTTTGTTATTCCCCAGACTCTTGTCACCAACAAAGCCCAAGCAGCACGAGAATTTTTTGAGCAAGTCAACGGCAAAATGGTCAGTAAGCTTTTAACTGCTCTTTCTCGCAGTATGGAAGCTAACTCTTCGTTTTTTCTGTACACCAGCATCGTCAAAGAAGAAGACTTAAAAGATGCCGAGTCACTGCGCTATTGCCCAATGGTTTTTCAAGAGCAAATTCCAAAGCAACAGGAATTACGAGTGGTGTATGTGAATGGTAATGTATTTGTGGGGGCGCTAAATGCAGATGTGTATGCAGCAGACAAAGTTGATTGGCGCAAACCTGGTGTTGAGGTTGGCGCATGGCAACATCACCAGCTTCCTGATGAAGTAGTTAGTCGTCTCAAAGCCTTTATGAGGAAATTTGGGCTGTTATTTGGAGCGTTAGATTTCATTGTCACACCATCAGGCGAATACGTCTTTTTGGAAATCAACCCTGTGGGGGAGTGGGGAATGCTAGAAAAGGATTTAGAGTTGCCTATTGCGAGTGCGATCGCAGATGTTCTTGTACCAATTCGTAATTCGTAATTAAGAAAGTCAATTACTGTAGGGTATCTTAGGCGCAACTCAATTATGACTGTATTAATAGTCACGTTTAGCAAAGATAACGAAAGCATTCCTCTAGTCATCAAAGAAATTGAGGCTAGAGGAGAAAAAGCATTTCGGTTTGATACAGACAGATATCCTACCGAAGTCAAGCTAGATATTTACTGGGGCGATACTGAACGCGTACTTATTACTGATGGCGAACAGAAGCTAGATTTGAGTGAAGTCTCCTCAGTTTGGTATCGGCGGATGCGCTACGGACAAAAAATCCCCGACTCAATGGACAAGCAATACAGAGATGCATCTATTAACGAATGTCGCGCCACAGTCAGGGGTATGATCGCCAGCCTTCAGGGATTTCACTTTGATAAAATGTCCAATGTAGATCGGGCTAATAATAAGCAACTACAATTGCAAGTTGCACGCGAAGTTGGTCTTGTAACTCCACGCACTCTGACTTCAAACAATCCAGAAGCAGTCAAGCAATTTGCTCAAGAGTGTAGCCAAGGTATAGTTACCAAGATGCTTTCTTCCTTTGCTATTTACGATCAGCAGGGGCGAGAAAACGTTGTATTTACCACTCCAGTTACAAGTGATGATCTGGAGAATATGGAAGGA
Organism: Nostoc sp. CALU 546; assembly: GCF_048836525.1. Classification (NCBI taxonomy): domain Bacteria; kingdom Bacillati; phylum Cyanobacteriota; class Cyanophyceae; order Nostocales; family Nostocaceae; genus Nostoc; species Nostoc sp. CALU 546. The sequence goes on along the minus strand of NZ_JAWJTF010000066.1, from coordinate 43,915 downwards.
CTGCGTTTTTGTCCGATGACCTTTCAAGAAAATGTGCCCAAGGCGCTAGAGTTGCGGACAACGATTGTCGGACACCGCGTATTTACTGCCGCAGTAGATTCCCAAAGCTTAGAAGGATCTACTTATGACTGGCGCAAAGAGGGGAGAGCCTTAGTTAAAAATTGGCAACCCTACGACTTGCCAGAAGATATTGAGAAAAAACTGCTTAAACTGATGGCTTATTTTGGCTTAAACTATGGAGCAATTGATATTATTGTCACACCCGATGGTCGCCATGTATTCCTCGAAGTTAACCCAGTCGGGGAATTTTTTTGGCTGGAGATATATTCACCACACTATCCCATTTCGCAGGCGATCGCAGAAGTATTACTGACTAATAAAGATTAAGGTATTGAGCCTTATAGATTTTTAATGGGGAAGACCACTTTTAAATATTATGTTTGACGGTAGTAGTGAAGTGGTAGCTGGAAAATTAGAACAGTTGTTTGAACCTACTGATAAAGAAGCTCAAAGTTTTTATTATCGCTTTCAAACATTGTTAGATAGTGAACTAGAAGAAATAGATAATACCAAACTCCAAAATACTCGTCAGCTACAAGCTATAGCCCATCGACTAATATCTAACAAAAGTCAACAAATCGATGAACTGTGTAGTTTTTTGTTGAGCTAAATCGGATTTCTTATATCTTGCACCAACTAACTGGTGCAAGATGTAAGATTTTTAATTTCTTCCCAAAAGAAATTAGTAATTACTCTCTTAGTCATGTTTTCACTTTATAAGGATTGTAGGTAAGTACAATGGATGAACTCGTCAAAAAAATTTCTGGTTTAGGCCTTCCTGGCATACTTTTCGTGATCGCAACGGGTGCATCAGGGGGTAATGTCGCTGCCGTTGTCGCTATGCTTTCAACGCTGGGCGGGCCTTTCGGTCTCTTAGGAGGTTTAGGCTTGCTTGGGCTGACAGCCATTCTAGGGGAATATATAGCGGGATTTGGAATTGAAAACATTCTCAAGCTCGTCTATACAGAACGTAGCAAAACTGAATCTGTCAGATTTCTTCTCAAAGAAATTCAAGAATTGCCCATTTCAGATGAGTTAAAACTCAAACTGAAACATCATATTAGCCCAGTAGTCGTTACTGAACCTGACCAAGGCCCTTTTCCGAGAACAGTTGAAATTGTTGATGAGGAACCATTGACCTAGTGCATTCGATTTGATCCCCTTGATCCCCCCTAGCTCATGTCGCTAACCTGCCTTAACGCTGACAGCGTTAAAGCAGGCTCCCCTTTAAAAAGGAGGAATTTAGGGGGATCTACAAATCTCGAATACAACACCATAAAACTTTTCAGATATTCTCTAAAAGAAAAAATGGTCTCTGAGTCTAACTTGATTTTCAAAGGCCATTTCAAAATTCCTAGTGTAATTAGTAAGGTCTACATTTTTAGAATATGCAAACTCCATCTGTGCGTGAGCAAAATACAACAAATCCTTTTTCAGCCTTAATTCAATTTTGGCAGGATGTGAAAGTAGTTGCCGGGCCTTATTGGTATCCAACAAAAGCAGAAGGAAGAGCATTTTCAGATGTGATTCGCTCATGGGTAATGCTCATTCTCTTAGTATTATTAATAGTCATAATTGTCGGTGCAAATGCTGCAAATAGTTACTGGAATCGTTATGTAATTGATATCGTTATTGAACAGAGAGACCTTGATAAATATAATAGTACTTTATGGCTGTCCAGTTTCATTATTGTTGGGATGGTTTTGTTAGTAACTCTTTTGAGGTATGTCAAAAAAAAAGTAATTCTTGATTGGTATAAATGGCTCAATCTTCATATTTTAGAAAAATATTTAAGCAATCAAGCTTATTATAAAATCAATTTTAAATCTGATATAGATAATCCAGACCAACGCTTATCCCAAGAAATAGAACCCATTACTAGTATTGGCTTGAGATTCTCTTCTTCTTTACTAGAAAAATCTTTAGAAATGGGAAGCGCTTTGATAATTATATGGATAGTTTCTTCACAAATCGCACTTTATTTAGTTATTTATACAATTGTAGGTAATTTAATAGCTGTTTACTTGAATCAAGGAATAAATAAAGTTAACCAAGAAGAACTTGTATTTAAAGCAGATTTTGCATATTGCTTAACTCATGTTCGTAATCACGCTGAATCAATCGCTTTTTTTCAGGGAGAAGATGAAGAATTCAATATAATTAAGCGCCGATTTAATAATGTTTTAATCACTGCTGAACGCAGGTTGAATTTAGAGAGGGGACAAGACGCTTTTGGTAGAGCATATCAGTCTGCCATTAGCGTATTCTCGATGTTTATTCTTACACCTTTATTTCTTCAGGATCAAATTGATTATGGACAAATAAACCAAGCTAGTTTTGCTTGCTTTATGTTTTCTAATGCTCTAGGAGAATTAATATCAGAGTTTGGGATTTCTGGACGATTTTCTAGCTATGTAAAGCGTTTAGCAGAGTTTTCAGATGCACTACAGGCTGCTAGTAAACAACCAGAGAACGTCAGTACTATTCAAATTCTAGAAGAAGAACGTTTAGCTTTTGAGAATGTCACTTTACAAACACCAAATTATGAACAGGTGATTGTTGAAAATTTGTCATTTACTGTTGGGCCAGGCGAAGGGTTATTGATTGTTGGGCCAAGTGGTAGGGGTAAAAGTTCTTTATTGAGAGCGATCGCTGGTTTGTGGAATGCGGGAACTGGTCGTCTAGTGCGTCCTCCCTTAAAAGAAGTATTATTCTTACCCCAGCGCCCTTATATCATTTTAGGGTCTTTGCGCGAACAGTTGCTCTATCCTCACACAGACAGGAAAATGAGCGATCGCGAACTTGAACACATTTTGCAACAAGTTAACCTGCAACACTTACTTACCCGCGTCGATGGCCTTGATACAGAAGTTCCTTGGGAAAATATATTGTCGTTAGGAGAACAACAACGCCTCGCTTTTGCACGGCTATTAATTACACATCCTAGTTTCACCATCTTAGATGAAGCAACGAGTGCTTTAGATTTAAATAACGAAGGTAATCTATATCAACAGTTACAATCAACGAAAACAACTTTTATCAGCGTTGGTCATAGAGAAAGCTTATTTAATTATCATCAATGGGTGTTAGAACTTTCACAAGAATCTAATTGGCAACTTGTTTCTATGCCAGATTATCAATTGCAAAAAGGAATTATTAAACCAGTTGAAAAGGAGCAAATTAAAATAAATATTTACCCGAAAAATGAACTTAAAATAAAGCTAGAATCAGCAGTAAGTTCTACAATTATAGGACTTTCTCATAAAGAGCTTCAGACATTAACAGACTATTCTGTTACTACGATCAGAAGCAAGGCTAGTCAAGAAAAGTCTGTGACTACTAAGGATGGTGTAACCTACCGCTATAACAAAAACCCAGAGGTATTAAAATGGGTAAGAGTTTATTGACACTCGCCGCTCTAAAGAGACGGGGATTCTTGAATCTAAGACATAACTTGCTCATGCAGGTTTTCACCAACATGAGTAGCGGTTTCATCTCCCCAAGCGTTGCTTGCGTCTAGCGCAAAAGTTCCCGTATGCCCTACAGTACTCAATCCTCGACTAAGGATAATTCTAGCTGCGTTTTCATCTCTATCCATTACACAGCCACATGAACATACGTGCGTTCTAGTGGATAGAGTCTTCTTGACAACTTCACCGCAGCTAGAGCATTCCTGGCTACTGTATTGCGGATTTACCGCAACTGTGACTCTTAAAAATACTTTACCAAAGTACTCAATCTATACACGAAACTGATACCAAGATGCGTCATTAATAGACTTGGCTAAACAATGATTTTTCACCATGTTTTTAATCCTCAAATCTTCATAGGCTATCAAGTCGTTTGACTGAATTACGCACCGTGCTAATTTCACAGCATGGTCTTTACGTTGCCTACTTATTTTGAGGTGGCGCTTGCCTAAAAAAGTCTTAGCCTTGCTTCTATTTTTTGAACCTTTAACTTTCCTCGAAACTCGACGACATGAAGTGCGAACTCCACCCATTAAGGCTTATCTCTCAAATGTCACTCATCCCTGAATATTTCTATTCATTTCGAGTGAACGAATCGCACTCCCCCGCATGAATGACGGGGGCTTTACGCTTCACAAGTCGTAAAGCATTCATAAGTCGGAAGTCGGAGGTGGTAATACGGTTCGGTTAACAAAGTATCTGTTGAGGCAAACAGTTCTTGTAGCAGGGGGAGAAGAGAAGCAGGGGAAGATAAATTTTAATAACTTTCCTCCCCCTGCTTATGCGAACCGTATTGGACACATAGGAACTTATCTTTAGTATAAATACGCAGCTAAAACTTTATTAAATGTGCTAATTTGAGCTTACTGTATGTAATCCACAGCATATAAACGTCAAATTTTCTATTAATGTTAAGTAAAACCTGTAACTAACAGCATTTAACTTACTGTAATACCGCAACAAAGGAGTTTCAAATCTTGAAAGACTATATCTGTGAGATTTTTGCCCAAAATGTTGGTTTATCTATTGCAGAAATTTTTGAAAATGACTTGACGCTATCGGCGATTATTGCTCGTTCCGATCGCCTACATAACAGCATCGATCTGATGGAGGTTTTCGCCAAAACTGCGAATATGCTGAAAAAGCAGTATGGAGTCCAAATACGTTTGCCAGCTTTCTCTCTTGATACACCTATTTCAGATGTATTAGAAGCATTTTTAAATGAAGCTGATACAGTTAATACTTTGAGCTAAAAATGATAAATTTTAAATCTAAAGACTTTTTGGATAATAGAGTCTAGAGAATAAAGTGTAGTGGTAAAAATTTTCATTTTTAGTTTTACAACCAGCTTTTTAACTCACGTTTGCCCTACAGCCCTTCGGGCATCCTACGGCGGGCATTACCGTACTCCTTCTTGTAACGAAGACGCTAACGCGAACGGAGAACAAGCTACGCGTCAGCGTCTCGAAGAGAAAGGTAGATAGGTTTTGTTTATGTAGCCGCGACTTCCAGTCACCAAGGCTTTTCAAACAACCTCTAAAACTTAAAAATTAAATTCAAATATCTTCACTATGGTAAATACAATTTCTCGTTCTGATCTTGTCAGTAACTTATATGCAATTGTTGCCGAGCAACGAAGCTCTTTAGTTGATTTAATATGGGAACAACACTATTTCCATGAAAAGCGCCGATGGAGTGCAGTGGAAATGATTGGTGCAATTAACCTGGAGGCTGTGAATAAATTTGACAAAGCTAATCTCTGGAATGCTGGACGTGCAGAATTGACTACCAAGCCAGGAGCCGATCGCTTGGCTAGATTGGCTGATGCTGAGTGTCGTCGTTGGCAAGATCGCAATCCAGTTTTAGCAAGCATTATGCAAGCTTGTAGTACTTGGAGTCGTTACTGGAATGAGGAAGAAAGCTTTCACGAAACCACACTTAATCGCTTATCGACTCTACTCAGTCTAGAACCTGTCAGTGACGAGACTCTCATGGAGTTTCGGAAGATTTTTCCCGACGATGACATGCTCAGAACACTAGTATTATTAGCGATTTCAGAGATTACAGCCACGGTTAACTACTCTTGGTGTGCTAATGTTGCTCAAGACCCTGGATTGAAAAAGCTATTTAAGCAAATTGCTGCTGATGAATCGCAGCATATGACATACTTCATAAGTTTTGCCAAAGCTTTAGTTGATAGTAAAGAGTACTCACCCAAAGGCGCATTTGCTGTTGCACACTTGTTTGTGCGAGAAGGGGGCGAACTTTATGGTAGTAACCGTCAACATCTTGAGCAGCGGGATTCTCACGTCAACTGGTGGGATTCCATCAAGTATGAGATGGTTCTGCCAGACAATATTGAGCGCAAACAAAGTCTGATATTTTCTGCTCTCAGACAAATTACAGGAATTCAGGTAAACTCTGCGGCTGAAGTTGAACAGAAGTGGCTGGATCTGGTGGGATGTTAATTGGACTGGGGCACGATATTCAACTGATTGCAGAACTAACAACAGTTGAAGCTTTGAAAGTTCCAGGCATTTTCTTTACAAACACTGAGTGCCTTTACTTCAGCCAAAGTAAAAACCCTCTCCAAAGTATGGCAGGTACTTTTTCAGCTAAAGAAGCCTTGTTTAAGGCTTTGGCAATGGCCCCTAATTTCTACTGGACAGATGTAGAAGTGCGACATAATTCCCGTTACGCGCCTTACTTTGAATTTTACGGCTCACTGGCAGAGCATTTTCAGCTTCAAGGTTGGACTGTTCACCTTTCCATATCTCACAGTGGGGATTATGTGTCTACTGTTGTGGCTATCTCTCCCCAGGCATGATTGCAGAGACTTGGTAGTAGAAAGGTGTAAATAAACAGCAGTGTGTAACAAAAAGTAAAGTTAACTAAAACCCTCTTCCCCCTTGCTCCCTGCCCCCTGCTCCCCTGCTCCCCTGCCTCTTTTGACCTTCTGCCACGCCACTTGCTCGGAGGAAACCTCTGCAACGTAGTGGCTCCTCTGCCTTCTACCTTGCCTTGATAATAAATATTCACGCCAACCCATTTATGAACTTTGAAGCTGTTAACCTAAAACTTCAGGTACGCCCAAATGACCTTGACAGTTTGGGTCACGTCAATAATGCCACTGTTCTCGAATACCTAGAAGCAGGGCGATGGTCATGGCTTGAGCATCACAACTTATTTCACAGACAGAGGATTATTCCTGTAGTTGCTCGTATTGAAGTCAACTATAGCCATGAAATATTACCTGGAGAGGTCAAGATTATTACGAAACTCAAAGACACGGAGGAAAATTACTATTATCAAGTAATTTTTCACCAATTTATTGAGATTTTCAAAAACGGAACTGCAAAGGTTGCTGCCGATGCTCTTGTGAAAGTAGCATTCATTGATTCAATTGAACGATCGCTTAGAACTCTCCAGGATTTTCTCGATGAAAATAAGCAACAAGATAGTTGAGGTCAAAACAATGCAAGACTTACAACCCAGAACTAAGCTGTCGATGACCGCGATCGCAATGATTCAGGCTCTCAAGAATACTGACTCACACTTGGGCTTGTTCTTAAGACAGGATCGCGCTGCTGAGTCTAAGTTTCTCGCCTATTGTGAGATGTACCAGAAGATTGCAGCCTATATGGAGTACTTTCGGGCTACGGGTGTGGCAGCTGGCTCAAGGATTCTGTTTCCTTTTGAAACAACCGAAGGTGTGATTATTGCATTCTTTGCTTTAGTTGGACTGGGAGCAATTCCACTGTCAGTCAAACCCTACAGCATGGGTGTTGTTAAAGAGAGCTACCTAGAATTTTTGACGAAGGTTACAACCCAATATCAAGCTGAATTTGTGTTGGAAGCACCTAGTATTAGAAGTTTAGAATTGAGCCTCCAGCGTCTACAGTTACCAGACACAGATATTCAGCCCCAAGAATCAGCAAATTTTGCAACAATTACAGATACTGATATTGCTTTTGTGCAGTTTTCTTCTGGCTCGACTTCTTTCCCCAAAGGAATTCCAGTCACTCATGGGAAAATTGTGACACAAATGCAGGCGATCGCTAACTATGCTCAAAATAGACCCAGTGATGCAACTGCAAGTTGGCTGCCACTTTATCACGATATGGGATTAATCGGTGGTTTGCTCACAACGCTATACGTGAGGCATAACTTGCACCTAAGTACCCCAATACATTTTTTGATGAATCCTGTGGAGTGGTTGAGCGAACTGTCAGAAAAAAAGATTGCGATCGCAGTTATTCCAGATTTTGCCATTAGCTACTGTCTCCGTCGCTTGGCAATTACCGATCCAGAAGAAATTGCCAACTTAAACTTGACCCAGCTACGAATGGTTTTCAATGGCAGTGAGCCAATTAATATAGATAAACTACATCAGTTCTTGGAAGTGCTTGCACCCTATGGATTGCAACCTACAGCAATTAAGCCTTGCTACGGCATGGCGGAGGCAGTCCTGATGATTTCTTGCTGTAAGTTAGAAGATGTTCCCCGGATTATGACTTTGGCAAATGGCTGCAAAGCTATTTCCGTAGGTCAAGCGTTGAGTACATTTGATATCCGTTTAAGAACTGAAGATGGTCTTTTATGCCATGAGGGTGAAATTGGTGAAGTTGAACTCAGAGGCGGGACTTTGGTCGATAATTATTTTGAAAGCGAACGCCCTTTTTACAATTGTGATGGTTTTTTCCCTACTGGTGATTTGGGTGTAATTAGCGAGGGTGAGTTGTTCGTCACAGGTCGGCTGAACGATCGCTTCAAAATTAATGGTCAAAGTTATTTTGCGAGTGATTTTGAACATGCCATAGAGTCGCTACCGTTTGTACAACCGAGCAAAGTTGCGACAATTCAGGCTGATGACCGCATTATCGTCTTGATAGAAACCAAACAGGCCAGTGTTCTTCAGCAATTAATTGACCATCAGCGCCAAGTCAGCGAGATTGTTCTCAACCAGCTGGGTATTAAAATCCCTGTGGACAATATACTCTTCATTCGCCCAGGACAACTAGAAAAAACTAGCAGTGGCAAGTTACGGCGAATAGCAATCACTCAAGCCTACATCACAGGGAAAATTATGCTTGCTAAAAACGCTAGAAATGGGTATTAATTTCAAACATTCTCTTAGAGAAGTCGGGAATGTAAGTCTTTCAATTTTCACCAATTAGATAGAACTACTATATGTAGGTAAATTGATTGTAAACATACTCCCTTCCCCTAACTTCGATTGCACACTTACACTACCACCCATACCTTCTACAAGTGTCTTGACAATCGATAAACCTAAACCAGAACCCCCAGTAGTCTGAGAGCGAGATTCATCTACACGGTAAAATCTCTCAAATATCCGTACTTGCTGTTGCAAGGGGATGCCATAACCTTTGTCACAAACTTGAATAATTGCTTTATCTTGAAGCTGATTTAACTTAAGAATTATAGGTGTATCAGCTTCAGAATACTTAACAGCATTATCAATTAAATTTAATAAAACTTGTTTCAGACGGCTATAGTCTGCCTTGATCTCAATTGGATAGATTTCTGACTCGATTGTAATTGTGCGATCGCTATATTTTTTTGCCATCATTACAACTTCTTCAACCAATTCATTCAGCACATAAGATTTCATTTGAAAATATAAGTAACCGCTATCTGCTCGCGCTAAATCAAGTAAATCTTGTAGTAGACGAATAGTGCGTTCAGCTTCCGATGCCGCAGTTTCTAAAGCTTCTTGTTGAGTTTGAGTTAAGTTATTTTGCCTTCGCAATACACTTTGCAAATAACCATGTACAATTGTTAAAGGTGTGCGTAATTCATGAGAAACATTACTCACAAATTCTCGCTCTTGCTCCCAAGATTGCGAAAGGCGTGATAACAGCATGGTTAAGGTTTGAGCTAATTCTTTAACTTCACTGGGTGCATTATCAAGATATAGCTGTGCTTTTCCTAAATCCTCAGCGGAAATCACAGAAGCCATTTGATTTAGCTGGCGCAGAGGTTGTAAAGAACTTTTAATATAAAATGCGATCGCAACAGTTAAAACAATAATTGCCAAACCACTAGTGATACCTAAACTCTGCACCATTACCACAAACATTTTCTGTTCGCGGGTAATATCCTTGACTACAAATAACTCACCCAATAACTTACCCTGCACTTGCACAGAACTACCACATAGAACAAAGTAGCTTTGGTTTACTTTGTAAACTTGCGGTTTAATCGGCATCTTAGTCAGAGAAATTAACTCAGCTACCGTAGTATCAGATAATAAATCCAAAGTAGCAGATTTTACTAAAATTTTATTATCAGGACTTTTTAGCCATAACAATGTGTTGGTATTTGCCAAATTATTAATAGCCTTTTGCAACCCAGTTTCAGGTTGCATCATTTCACTATAAATTTGTACATCTTGCGGCAAGCGCTTGGCGATTTGTTCTATATTGTATTTATGACCATCAACTAAAATTTGCTGCATTTTCCAACTAGTCCATGTAGCAAGACTACCTAATACCAAAGCTGAAAATGATGCAATACCAACCGTGAGGCGTGATTGTAAGGAAAATGGGTCTATATTTATCCAAACTGTTATGATTTGCTTCACTGTTTTGGTTGCGCTGAAGGTGTTTAATAAGGCTTGATCAATCAAATAATACTGCTGAATATAAAGTTACTGTTAACCGCTACATCTTTATTTATAGCTGATTTTAAATTACCTCTGTTGTAGACCTACACTTAAAACTGCAACCATTCCAAAAAGATTGCTCAATATTTTATCGCTCTTTCAACTATACTAATCTTTCTCTAGGAATCCGCTTTGATTTCTGAACTAATTTGCGTAGGCAGGCAATAGGGAATAGGCAATAGGCAATAGGCAATAGGCAATAGGCAATCTTGCTACAGTCAAGAAGGCTTCTTAGTTGTACTGAGTTTTTTCAGAAATCAAATATGAGTCCTATCTAATAATAATTTAAATGCATTTACTAGTAATTAAATTAATTTTCGCTGAGAATTAACTTAAAATTCTTAATCCTATTTATTTTATCTTTCTAGCTTGATTCAACGCAGGTACTAAAAGTTAATTGTACAAAAATGTGGGTTTTCGAGACGCGATAAATCGCCTTCAAGACAAGTGTTTTAGTCTTATCTGAACTGTATTGATACTAAAAGTAAATCTTGCTATTTAACCTTCTCTATTTCTGGTTCTTGATGCTGTGCTTCATATTCACCAAATTGCTGGATTAATTTGGCAACTAAACCTGTCCAGCCAGTTTGATGACTAGCACCAATTCCGGCTCCGTTATCACCATGAAAATATTCATAGAATAAAATCAAGTTTTGCCAGTGTGGATCGTTTTGAAACTTTTGCATTCCACCATAAACAGGACGTTTACCAGAGTCATTTTGCAAGAAAATTCTGATTAACCTTTGAGATAATTCTGATGCAACTTCCCAAAGTGTCATTATTTGACCAGAACCGGTCGGACATTCCACTTTGAAATCGTCTCCGAGATAATAATGAAACTTTTGCAAAGATTCAATTAGGATGAAATTCACCGGAAACCAAACGGGGCCGCGCCAGTTTGAATTACCACCAAATAAACCACTGCTAGATTCAGCCGGTTCATAATCCACCCGAAATTGCGAACCGTTAATATCAAAAATATAAGGATTTTCAGCATGAAATCGAGAAAGTGCCCGAATGCCGTAAGGGCCAAAAAACTCGCTTTCATCCAGCATTTTTTGCAGAATACTTCTGAGCTTATCTCTAGAAACGATCGCCAGCAACCTCCTCGCACCCAATCCTTTTGTTTCCATACAAGCCACATTTTGCCGCAAGTCAGGACGGTTTTGGATAAACCATTCTAATCGCTTTTTAAAACCAGGAAGCAGTTTTAAAGTTTCTGGTTCAATAGTTTCAATGGCAAATAGAGGAATTAATCCTACCATTGACCTGACTTTTAAGGTAATCTGCCGTTCAGGTAAATGCAGCACATCGTAGTAAAATTCATCAGAATCATGCCACAAACTGGCTTCCATTTCGCCGATTTTATTCATGGCATCGGCAATGTAAAGAAAATGCTCAAAAAACTTGGTAGCAATGTCTTCGTAAACAGGATTAGTCTTGGCTAATTCGAGAGCGATCGCTAACATATTTAAACAATACATTCCCATCCAACTCGTACCATCAGATTGGTCAATATGTCCACCTGTAGGTAAAGCTGCGCTCCGGTCAAATACACCAATGTTATCTAAACCGAGAAATCCTCCTTGAAAGACGTTGTTACCCTCGGTATCTTTACGATTTACCCACCAGGTAAAATTGAGCATCAGTTTTTGAAATACCCGTTCTAAAAACTGTCTATCTGCTCGTCCATAAATCTTTTTTTCAATCTTATAAATGCGCCAAGTTGCCCAAGCATGAACAGGTGGATTCACATCACCAAAAGCCCATTCATAAGCAGGAATTTGTCCATTAGGATGCATATACCATTCGCGTGTTAAAACATCCAACTGATACTTAGCAAAATCGGGGTCAATCATTGCCAAAGGAATAGTATGAAATGCCAAATCCCAAGCTGCAAACCAAGGATATTCCCACTTGTCTGGCATAGAAAGAATATCTTTATTATAGAGATGAAACCATTCCCGATTTCTCCCTTGTTGGCGTTCTGGTGGTGGCGCTGGTGTATTGCGATCGCCTTTTAACCAATCCTCTATGACATAGTGATAATATTGTTTACTCCACAGCATTCCAGCCAATGCTTGTCGCTGCACATTTCGCATATCTTCACTGAGTGGAAATGGCGTAACGCGCTGATAAAATTTATCTGCTTCTTGTTGTCGTCCCCAAAAGATTGTATCAAATTCTTTGCCAAATGGCTCAACTAAATTAGGTATATCACTCAATCGCAATTGAACGATTTTTGTTTCACCTACACCAACTGTTAATAAATAATCAGTAGATGCCTTCGTACCAACTTTATTTGGATTTACTGCCTCTTTTTTACCATGAACGATGTAGTCATTAATGCTATCTTTCACATAGGCAGATGAATTAGAATAGCCAAATAATCGTTGATAATTTGTTTCATTTTCTGTAAATAAAATTTCGTTTGCTTCCTGACAATACAGCCATCTTTTACCTAAAGTTGGATGAAATGCCTCAACCAAATTAAAGCCATTCCCAGATTCAACTTCTTTTAAAGTAGGTTTGTTGGTATCGTCATTCCAACACCAAGTATTACGAAACCAGAGAGTAGGTAACAGGTGTAGTGTTTTTGCTTCTGGCCCCTGGTTGATTACTTTTATTTGGATGAGAATATCTTCAGCAGAATTTTTGGCATATTCGATAAATACATCAAAGTAACGATTTTCATCAAAAATACCTGTATCTAGTAATTCAAATTCTGGCTCATGACGATTTCTGCGTTGATTTTCTGCAACTAATTGGGAGTAGGGAAAGGCTTTATGGGGATATTTGTAAAGCGCTTTCATGTAAGAATGGGTAGGAGTATTGTCTAGATAAAAGTAATATTCTTTAACATCTTCCCCATGATTTCCTTCGCTACCAGTTAGACCAAAAATTCTTTCTTTGAGAATAGCATCTTCGCCATTCCAAAGTGCGATCGCAAAACAAAGTCGTTGATGATTATCAGAAATGCCAGCAATCCCATCTTCACCCCAACGAAAGGCGCGAGAACGAGCTTGATCGTGGGTGAAATAGTCCCAAGCTGTACCATTCGGGCTATAGTCTTCGCGCACCGTTCCCCATTGGCGATCGCTTAAATATGGCCCCCATCTCCGCCAATGAGCTTTGTGACTCAAGGCTTCTGCTAATCTGATTTCTTCTTGGGTTAAATTTGTCATAATATCACCCTGCCTGCATATCTGCACTTTAGTAAATTAATCTTTAAGTCCTAATACCGTTTCTTGGTGAAGCTGCATATAATTCACCCCCTCTAACTCCCCCTTGCAAAGGTGGAGAACCGGATATTTCCCCCCTTTGCAAGGGGGGATTAAGGGGGGTAATTTGACTTGTGTGACACCGTAGCCCAATGCATCGGGGGGACTACAGAAGGGTATTATGATGTGCATCTTCATACAGAATTGGTATAATGTTATCCCCCGCATCAACTCTCTGTTGCAAACCAAGCACGTAAAACCTCTGCTACTGTCCACGCTTGGGCAATGCATCCCCGTGGAGTCATCGGCGGATCACCATCAAAAATTTCGCTGAGACTACCAACACCGTGTGCTTTGAGATGATTAGCCATTGGTTCCAAAAATTGACGAGCCTGTTCGGGATTTTTGTAGACGCGCAGGTGTGCTAAGACGAACGGCCCCAACAACCAACCCCAAACTGTCCCTTGGTGGTAGGCTCCATCACGTTGATACTGATTGCCACCGTATTTACCCTGGTATTGGGGATGATCGGGGGCTAGCGATCGCAACCCATGAGAAGTCAGCAGCGATCGCCCGCAAGCTTCCACCACGCCCCTTTGCTGGGAAGGTGTGAGCGGACTTTCTGGTAATGACACAGCAAATATTTGATTAGGACGCAGCAACCCATCATCACCATCAGGACTGTCTAGAACGTCATAGCAATAACCTGTCTCTTCATTCCAGAAGCGAGAAAATCTATACTTTGCCCGGTCTGCCATTGCCTCATACTCTTGGTGTGGTTTACCAAGCTGACGGGCAAACTTTGCCATTGTCCGTAAAGCATTATACCAGAGGGCATTAACTTCAATCGGTTTGCCAATTCGGGGCGTAACTACCCAATCGTCAACTTTGGCATCCATCCAGGTCAGTTGTACGCCTGCAACGCCTGCATAAAGTAAGCCATCGGCGGCATCGAGATGAATGTTGTAGCGTGTACCGCGACAGTGCCAATCAATGATGTCTGCAAGTATGGGAAAGAGTTCACCAAGCAAAGTATCATCGTCTGTAGCGCTGTAGTAGGCGCGGACTGCTTCAAAGTACCAGAGAGTGGCATCGACTGTATTATATTCTGGTTGCTCACCCGCATCGGGAAAGCGATTAGGTAACATTCCCTGGTCTACGTATCTGGCAAAGGTGCGAAGAATTGAGCGTGCTACCTCTGGACGACCAGTGGAAATTGTCAAACCAGGTAGACTAATCATCGTGTCGCGTCCCCAGTCGCTAAACCAGTGATAACCAGCGATGATGGTTTTGCCGTAGGGGTCTTCTGGCAATGAGCGATCGACAATAAACTGGTCAGCAGCTAGTACTAATTGGTTGATCCAGCTAGGTGATTCCTTAGTTTTTAGAGGTCGATTAGTTTTCCAAAATCCTATTAATTTCTGCTCTTGAGCGCGACGTAACTTGAGTGCAGCTTCACCATTGAGATTTGGTTCTTTTTCTGTGCTGGCTATAAAGGCGATCGCTTCTCCAGAATTCAGTGTAACTTCAAAGGTGGCGGCGTGGAGGTGGTCTTCTTTATCTCTCAATCCCCGATAGCGTTCAACTGCTAAGTCAAAGCCATGATACCAATTGTGGACAACAGATACACTAGGGCGTGAAGCGTTGCGATCTTTAGGCGAATCACTTAGTAGATATAGTGGTACAGCACCCGCATACGCAGTTACACAAATCCCCTGTTCCACCTGCTCAACAGACATCTGCCAATCATTGCTTTGAGTATCGCTGTGATAATCGCGGTAGTTGACCATTGCTTTGAGGGTTAACTTCAGCGGTTGGGTGGCACGACGGAGAGTATATTGGATATAGGTTGTGTTAGCGCCTTGTTGCATCCACACGCGTTTTTCTAACAAGGCATCGGCAACAGCAAAACGCCATACAGGAATTGTACCTTCCAGAGAAAAACGTTCAATATTTTGATAACCCTGGGGACTGACAATACCATCAGCCCAACGATTGGTGTCTAGAGAATAAGAGCGAGTATCGTACAGGACAGTTTCATCTAGTTTTGCCACCATTAAGGTACGACCCAGAGGTGGTTTCAATGCTGCTACCAGTAGTCCATGATAGCGGCGGGTCAATAAACCAGCTATAGTCCCAGAGGCGTAACCACCAATACCGTTAGTAACTAACCACTCCCGCGATTCTGCAATGTCAAGATTGCCGCAGATTTCCCGCCCAAATTCTATACACATAAGTCACGTCACTGTGCTCCGAATTCACAATTCAAAATTAACAATCTCGATTAAAAGTTGCTCCTAGAGCATCCTAACTCCTAACTTTTGTTAGAGGATGTTTGAAAAGTGGTTGGTTGTAATTTTAGGCACTTGTTGATCCCCCCAACCCCTTAAAAAGGCTACGGTGTATACACAAGTCCTAAAAACCTAGCTTGATGGGAATGCATTCATTGAGTCTCTGACTCAATGCCAGATTGGAGGCAGAGCCTCCACGAGGAGCATTCCCATGTAGAACATGGGAACGAGATAAAAACGAGGTAAACGAGATAAACGAGAGAAGAATGGAAAATCAAGCTTTTTTCGACTTGTGTGTACACCGTAGCTTACCAAGGGAGGAAAGTCTCTAAAAGTCCCCCAATTTATCGGGGGATTTAGGGGGATCTAAAACGTTTTGCTACCGACTAGAGGACTTTTCAAACCCAATCCCCAATCCCCAGTCCCCAATCCCCAGTCCCTTTTACACATCCTTTTAGATTGGAGATTGATCTTCAGTTGCTTGAGATTCATTCACTAGAGGATTGAGGATGACTTCATTCGCAAAACTATCAGGTTTACGGGCACGAATTGCTGGACGCGATCGCCTGTAACCGGCTCTTTCAGCTTTTTGGTGTTCATAATCAATCAATCTGCCATAATATTCGTGCTTGCTTAAATTCATCGACAAGAAAATATGCTGGCGGATATTACCAAAACCTTTGCGACTAAAAAACTTTAATGCTGAAGTATTGGTGGGGTCAGTATCTACCAACATAAACCGCGCCCCATCTTCAATCATCCGGGCGACGACTTTATCAACTAGCTTGTCTGCAACTCCCCGACGCTGATATTTCGGACTAACTCCTAGCCATAAAATATATCCGTAAGTCCAAGATGCTTTGGTGATGATGGTTCCTAAAATGAATCCTGCTAATTCTCCATCTGTTTCAGCCACAAGACAGTATTCGGGATCGGTGTTGTAAAGTCCAATCACCTCCCATTCGTCCCAGGTGCGGTATAAATAAGGATATAAATCGCTGGTAAATAAACCTTCTCCCAAGTGGTAAACGGGAGCAATGTCATCAATTCCTAATTCGCGTACATAAATTGCTTCAGTTTCGTCAAAGCTTGACATAAATTTATATTAATTTTTAATTTCTTTATACCTCTATTGGATTTTACAAACATCCTCTAATGTATGGGGTTGAGTGAGACTTCTGGAATGCTGTCAAAATTTGGTAATGAGTCTTTTACTGCTTCTTCAATGCCTTGTGTGCGTAGTTTACCGTCGTAGGCATCGCACCGTTTGGCAAACTGACAATAATCACAGGTTTTGCTACCCTCCACCACTTGAGGAAACTGCTGGTTATTTTGGTAATCTTCCAACAAATTAGTTAACTGGCTTAACAGTTGATTAAGTCTCTTTGCTGTTCGTGTGTGTTGAGCAGTATTGTAATTAAATTTAATATTTTGCGGCTTGCCCTCAGATTGGACAAACCAGTAAGTCATGGAAATATTTTCTGGCAAATAGTCGCTAGTTTCAGCCAATACATACAGATAAAGCCGTGTTTGCCAGTTGGATTCTAGCTGGCGTTTGTTGGGTGGTTTAGGATAAGTTTTCCAGTCAAGAATTTGTGCTTGTTGGTTATCTGCAATCAATAAATCATAGATAACCGACAGCAAATAGTCCTGAACTTGCAGAGTTCGGTAGTGTTCACTTTCACGGAAAGTTTGATTATCAGATGCAGGCGTTAAGATTTCTGGGGCTGCATCGGCAAAACCTAGCATCCAGCTTTGCAGTTGAGCATCTGCTTGCAGAAAACTATCAATTGGCAAACCCATTTCTCGCTGTTGCATTAGCAAGTGAAAGCGACTACCCAAAGTTAGCCGTTCTTCTTGTTCTGAATTTGAGGGCGAATTGAGTTTTTCTAGGTAAGTGTGTTGAAATTTACGCGGACAAGTTTCTAGTAAGTTGAGTTGTCCTTGAGACAGTCGCAGTAGTTGAGTGGGAGTTGACAGCATTCTTCTATTTTAGAGGTTAAAAGGGCGAATGACCTTCGCCCTGGCTCTAAGTTGACACCCAAAGGAGAACTGCTATAGTTCTCATGTCTGCTATTTCAACTCGTCATCATCTGCTTCATCTTGATGATTAGAATGTCTCGTCTTTCCTTGGGATTTGATGGAGCCAAAGCTGTAAGCCATAGCTATTTTAACGATGTCAAAATATGCTGGGTGATTAGCTTTGTTAACAATTGCCAAAGAGATAGATCCCGCCACTAAGATGACTAAGATTGGCGAAAGTGGTTCTCCCCCAAAGCCGTTGTTGTTATTTGGCATGATATAATCTCCTAGTGGTAAGCCTTGGGCTAAACTTGCATTTAACCCAAGAGAGTTGATTAAACTTCACTACGAACCTAAAATTGCAATCTAGCTGGTGATAAGTGGGTGAAAAATTATCCCCAGGACTCAACCACGATCGCGATCGCAAATAGACAAAACAGAGATACTGCTACCCTTGCAAACCATATCCACAAACTTGCGGATAAAAGGATTCCAACTATCGAGACCGCACCAAAAACGTGAGACACAACAAAGGCGACTGCAACGCCCAGCAGTACCAGCAGAAAAAACTTGAGTCCTTTACCAGTCCAATTGAGCAGCATATTATTGTCGTCTTTTAGAATTTTCATAGTTTTTGTCCTTGTAATTAGAGTTGAATCAAGGGCGCAAGCGCATCCTCAACTACTCCAAAGCAGAAGCAAATATTTATAGCTTTGCTCCTAGCTAGTTAAGTTATGCAGCAGTCCTATAAAATCTGAGTGAAATTGAAATGCCAACAATGGTGGTCTTAATATTTACAGATGATGAAAATTAAACTCCTCAAGAAATTTTTCAATATCTGGGAAATCGAAATTTAGATGCTCAATGCCCGTAATGACGCATAACGTCCAGTTACGTGCATCAACCCCTAAAATGAATGTAATTTTTCAAGACCAAAGACTTTCAACATTTACTGTCTCTGCATTGGCAGTTCCAGCGTTTTTACCGTTGACACACTAAGCTTCTTTGAGTTAACAATTAACTCACTAAGTTACTAAATGTATTTACTTAGACTCACTTTAAAGTAACTTAGTGAGGTTGTCAAGCTAACAACAAGAGAAATTCAGACACTGGTTAAAAATAACAGTTTCCTAACAATAGGATAGATATTATAAGTCTTTATGTTACTCTCGATAGATGATTTTCTCACCTAGTGAGCTAACATTGTGAGTGTAGTTAGTCTTAATTTGTACATGAGTGCGATTCCCCAAGAATTTCTTTTAGTTGCAGCCGAAGAACGGTGCTTGTCTGGCAGCGAGAAAGAAGTTTTTTTGTATGCTATGGAGGGAAAACCGCCAAATGCGATCGCCGAAAAATTGGGTATCAGTGCCGAAGCGGTACGCAAAAGATTAAGTGAAGTTTATAAAAAATTCAATGTGGGTGGTGGTGGCCCCGGTAAACTCACTAAGTTACAGCAAGTGATTGATTGTGAGTATCAAACATCTTCGGTGACAGAAGAACAAGAGCCAATGACTAACAAACACCTTGATTGGGGGGAAGCACCTGAAGTTTATCTTTTTTATGGGCGTGCAGACGAATTATCTCAACTAAAGCGCTGGGTAGTTAAAGAACACTGCCGACTCATAGCACTACTGGGTATGGGGGGAATCGGCAAAACAGCCTTGTCTGTGAAGCTAGCAAACGAAGTTCAGGAGAATTTTGACCACATCATTTGGCGAAGTCTTCGCAATGCTCCACCTGTGCAAGAGATGTTGAGAAATCTGATCCGATTTGTATCTGATGAGCAAGAGAAGGATTTGCCAGAAACTGTAGATGCTCTAATAACCCTGTTAATTCATTATTTACAAGAGCATCGTTGTCTTGTGGTCTTGGATAACGCAGAGACAATTTTGCAAGCAAGTGTGAGTGTGCCTCCTGCCAAAGAGGTACGGGCTGGACAATACAGAGAAGGATTTGAAGGTTATGGTCAACTACTCAGACGCATAGGAGAGGAATTTCATCGCAGTTGTTTGGTAATGACTTCACGAGAAAAACCGAAAGAATTTGCACCTTTAGAAGGAGAAGAATCACCAGTTAGAACCCTAACATTAGGAGGCTTAGGGCACATAGAAGGGCAAAAAATTCTGAAAGATAAAGGCTTGTCTGGCTCAAAACAAGATTGGAACCAACTAATTAACAAATATTCAGGTAATCCTTTGGCATTAAAACTGGTATCTGAGTCAATTCGGGAGTTATTTGGTGGTGATATTGCTGTTTTTCTTAATGAAGGAGAGATAATTTTTGGCGATACTCGTGACTTATTAGATCAGCAATTTGAGCGCACCTCCGAGTTAGAAAAAGAAATCATCTACTGGTTAGCAATCAAGCGTGAGTTAGTTTCCCTAGATGAATTGTTAAATGATATTGTGCGTCCCTTAGCAAAACGGGAATTGCTGGAAGCTTTAGAATCGCTACGCAGGCGATCGCTAATCGAGCAAAAACTAGAACATAAAACTCCTCAGTTTACTCTCCAGCCTGTAGTTATGGAGTATATTACCGAGCGACTCATTGAACAGATTACTCAAGAAATTTATACAGGCGAGATGGCGCTATTTATGAGTCATGCTCTAATCGGAGCTACTGACAAAGATTATGTCAGGAATACTCAAGTTCGCTTCATCCTCCAGCCAGTTATAGAAAATTTACTAAATATTTTTAGATTTCCTAGAATTATCACCGAAAAGCTCACTCAAATTTTAGAGAATATCCGAGCAAAATCATTTGTTCAGCCAGGATATGCAGGCGGTAACGTTCTTAATTTACTTTGCCACCTTCAAGTTGATTTAAGCGGCTCTAACTTTTCGCATCTGGCTATTTGGGAAGCTTACTTGCAGGGCGTGAATTTACATCATGTCGATTTGGCTGATTCTGATTTATCCAAATCAGTTTTTACGGAAAAGTTGGGTAGTATTTTGTCGGTGGCATTTAGTCCCAATGGAAAACTTTTGGCTACAGGCGATGCCGATGGTGATGCTCACTTGTGGCAAGTGGAAGATGGAAAGCGACTTTTTACCTGTAGCGGACATAAAAGTTGGGTACGTTCGGTAGCCTTCAGTCCCAATAGTCAAATATTGGCAAGTGGTAGCGAAGACCAAACCGTAAAGCTATGGGATGTGCAAACTGGTAAATGTCTCAATACTTTACAGGGACATACCAGTTGGATTTGGTCAGTAGCCTTCAGTCCCAACGGTCAAATATTGGCGAGTGGTAGCGAAGACCAAACCGTAAAGCTATGGGATGTGCAAACTGGTAAATGTCTCAATACTTTCCAGGGACATACCAGTTGGGTTCGCTCAGTTGTCTTCAGTCCTAATGGTCAAATATTGGCGAGTGGTAGCGAAGACCACACTGTAAAGCTATGGGATGTGCAAACTGGTAAATGTCTCAAAACTTTCCAGGGACATACCAGTTGGATCTGGTCAATAGCCTTCAGTCCCAATGGTCAAATTGTAGCTAGTGGTAGTGAAGACCAAACTGTGAAGTTATGGAATGTAGAAACTGGTAAGTGCTTTAAAAATTTACAGGAAAATAAAAGTTGGGTACGCTCAGTAGCATTTAGTCCTGATGGTCAAATATTGGCTAGTGGTAATGAAGATCAAACTGTAAAGTTATGGGATGTAGAAACTGGTAAATGTGTTAACACTTTGTCTGGACATAGCAGTCGGATTTGGTCAGTAGCCTTCCATCCTCATGGTCAAATTATAGCTAGTGGCAGTGATGACCAAACCGTAAAGTTATGGAATGTGCAAACTGGTAAATGCTGCAAAACTTTAACAGGACATAGTAGTCGGATTTGGTCAGTAGCTTTTAGTCCGATTCCCTCTTCACCCTGTTTGGAAAGTGGGGTTGGGAGGATCTTAGCCAGTGGTAGCGAAGACAAAACCGTGAAGTTATGGGATGTGCAAACTGGCAAATGCTTCAAAACTTTACAGGGACATACCAGATGGATTTGGTCAGTGGCTTTCAGTCCCGATGGTCAGACTTTGGCGAGTGGTAGTGATGACCAAACCGTGAAGTTATGGGATGTGCAAACTGGTGAATGTCTCAAAACTTTGACGGAACATAAAAGTTGGGTCAGATCAGTAGCCTTCAGTCACAATGGGCAGATTCTGGCGAGTGGCAGTGACGAGCAAATCGTGAAGTTATGGGATGTGAAAACTGGTGAATGCCTCCAAACCTTGCCAGCACACAGCAGATGGATTTGGTCATTAGCCTTCAGTCCCGACGATAAAATCTTGGCGAGTTGCAGCGACGACCAAACTGTAAAATTATGGGACGTGCAAACTGGTGAATGCTGGAAAACTTTGCAGAGAGATAGCAGTCGGATCTGGTCAGTAGCTTTCAGTCCTGATGGTCAATTTTTAGCAACTGGCAGTGACGACCAAACTGTGAAGTTATGGGATGTACGTGAAGGGAAGTGTCTCAAAATTTTCCGAGGGCATACCAAATGGATTTGGTCAGTGGTCTTCAGTCCTGATGGTCAAATTCTGGCGAGTGGTAGCGAAGACCAAACTGTGAAGCTATGGGATGTAAATGAAGGTAAGTGCCTGCAAACCTTGTCAGGACACAGTAGTCAGATCCGCTCAGTAGCCTTTAGTCCTGACGGTGAAATTCTCGCTAGTGGCAGTGAAGATGAGACGATTCAACTTTGGAATGTGACAAAAGGCGATCGCCTGAAAACTCTCAGAGCCGATAGACCCTACGAAGGAATGAATATCACTGGCGTGACAGGGTTAACATCGGCACAGATAGAGACTCTCAAAGCCTTGGGAGCCGTAGAAAAATTGAAAAAATAAAAGGTAAAAGAATGAATTTTGCCTTTTTCCTCATCCTTTTACCTTTTTTATGTACCTGATGCTTATTTCATGTTAGCCCTTGCGTCCTTCACTGCGGCAATAAAAAATAATCCTGTGAGTGGAATACTCAATACCAGGATAATTGCCGTAGCTGTGACACCAAAATCTGGTTGTCCGTAACTGAGTTCAAAAATCGAACCGACAGCTGCGATCGCACTTACACAAGAACCACCCAGAAATAAACCGCTTTTTGGAGTTAAATACACTGCTAGCCCCCCTATACTATTGGTTTCACCGCTTGATACGAGAAGCCATTCTTAGATAGCTCCTGGGCTAAAGTCAAGGAGTTTTCTACACGGTCTACAAATACCACACCGTTAAGGTGATCCATCTCGTGCTGAATGCAGCGTCCCAAAAGGTCATTCGCCTTTAATGTCCGGGGACGACCGTATTCGTCTTTATAGGCAATTTCCACGAGTTCGGGGCGCTTCACGTCTAGATATACGTTAGGGATACTCAAGCATCCTTCTTGGGCAACAGAGATGTCGCGGCTTACTTGTTTAATGGTGGGGTTAATCAACACCAAAGGCTGATTAGCTGCGTTCTCTGGTTCCAAGTCGATGACAATTAGTTGTTTGTGAATTCCTACTTGGGGCGCAGCCAAACCAATGCCATCCTTGCTGTACATAGTTTGCAGCATTTCGCGCACTATTTGGCGAAGTTCATCATCAACTTTAGAAATCCGCTTTGCAGCTTGACGCAGCACGCGATCGCCTAAATAATGAAGCTCCAAAGGTGGATTTTTTAACTTTTTTTTCTCTACAGCAATTTCAGAGGGCATGAGTCTCAGATGGCTAGATGGTGAAAATTCCTACTATTTTAATTCTACCAAGCTGGGGAGTGGGGAATTGGGAATGGGGAATTGGGAATGGGGAATTGGGAACTATGAATTACGAATTACGAATTACGAATTATTGACCGGGGTGATCTGTGCTTAAATCTCTCACGAAACTTGACTATCTACTCAAAGAAACTTTCCTCGGTTTAATGCGGGGAGGTTGGATGAATTGGGCGGCTGTAAGTACTGTGACGGTGTTACTCTTTTTATTCGGCTTGAGTTTGCAAACCTCTTGGCAAGTCGAAAAACTCCTCTATCAGTTTGGTAGCCAGCTAGAAGTATCAGTTTATCTCGAACCGGATACGCAAATGGAAAGTATTGAGCCACTGATCGCAAAAATGTCAGAGGTGGCGGCGATACAAACCATTACGAAAGAGGAAGCTTGGACTAAGTTAGTTAAGGAAATGAGAATTTCTGATATTGAGGGTGCTACCCAACAGCTAGGTGAGAATCCTCTGGTTGATGAGATGAAGGTGAAAGCGCGTAATTCTGAAGTTGTGCCAAATTTAGCAACGCAGTTGGCTAAGTTACCAGGAGTTGAGACAGTGCAGTATGTCGATGAAGCAGTCAAACGCATAGCCCAATTGCACCAAGGTCTGAACTGGATTACCTTAACAATTACAATTATTCTGACTTTAACAGCGATCGCAGTCACTACCACCACAATTAGGCTGATTGTCACAGCGCGACGCCAAGAAATTGAAATTATGCAACTAGTGGGAGCAACTTCTGCTTGGATTTACCTACCGTTTATTTTACAAGGAATTGCTTTTGGTTTAGTTGGTGGTGCGATCGCTTGGAGCTTCATTTCTATAATTCAGCAATTTCTCGGTAAGTTGCTAGTCAATCAACCTGAGTTTATCCAAGTCATCACCAACAGAGTGCAACTCACTCCAGCAGAAATTTTATTATTGCCCCTGATTCTTTTAAGTTTCGGTGCAGCTGTAGGATTAATGGGGAGCTTATTTGCTGTCCGACGTTTTGCTAAAGGATAGTCATTGGTCATTGGTCATTTGTCCTTTGTCCTTTGAACTCGCAATTTTCAAAGTTTTAAAACAATAACAAATGACAAAATCACTATGAAATCGCAATGGGAATGTTTTTTGCAGAATCTCGGTGTTTGGGAAGGTTCATTTAGCAATTTTTCTCCCCAAGGGACACTTCTGAATGATACTCCTAGCCGTCTTTCCCTAGAAGGTTTGAACAATAACCAAAGCGTGCGCTTAACTTTGTGCCGTTCAGGACGAGATGATTTAGTTAAAGAATATAGTTCTCTGGGGCGGAGTCTGCTGTTTTTTGAAAATGGTTCATTTTCTGAAGGTTTAATTCAATTAGGCCCATTTTCCGAATTTGGCGCAGAAGTTGCTTTAGTTCATGAAAATCGCCGCTTGCGTCTGGTGCAACTGTTTGATAATACTGGTCAGCTAAAGGAATTAATCTTAATTCGAGAACATCTAGCTGGAACCCCAGCAGCAGAACGCCCACCCTTACAGATAAATGACTTGTTGGGAGAATGGCAAGGTCAAGCAGTGACAATATATCCAGATTGGCGATCGCCTGATACTTACTCTACAACCTTAAAATTACAACTAGATGATACTGGGCAATTAATTCAAAGCACTTCTTTTGCAGAACGTATAATTACCTCAACTGCTACCATCAAAGGCCCCATTGTTCTCTTTGATCAAGACCCAGAAAAGCAGGTGCAAGTATTATTGTTACCAGATGGCGCTTCTGCAACTTCACCTCTCAAGGTGCAGTTACGTCAACCTTTCTTTCTGGAAGTAGGTTGGTTAATTCAGCCAAACCTACGCCAGCGGATGATTCGCAGCTACAACGAGAAAGGCGAATGGGTTAGTCTGACATTAGTTACTGAAGAAAGGGTGTAATGTTGAAGAAGAATGCAGAATTCAGAATACAGAATTCAGGAGTCAGAATTCAGAATTCAGAATTCAGAATTCTGTTCGATAAAACTTTATTTATGCGTATTCAAATAGCTGTAGTTGCGATCGCAGTAATGTTAGTGGGTGGGGAAAATTCACAGGCCCTTGCAGACTTGCAATCTGCTACTGAAGATGGCGCTGGTAGTATTCTTTTACCAGAACCTACCTTACAGATAGGGGAAGGGTATGTCAAATATGGTGATTATATAGGCTCAACTCCAGTAGATGCCCAGTCTGTCGAGTTTTCTCAGAGAATTATCAAAGACATCCAGATTCGTTTTATTAATAATAAAGATCAGTTACTCGATGACAAAGGTCAGCCGATCAAAGGACGTACCCGAAAGGATTTTATCATTAGTCTGCTGAAACTCAAACCTGGTCAAGTATTCCGTGAAGATTTACTAGCAGCAGACTTGCAACGATTGAGGAGATTAGAGTCATTTAATGAAGTCAATGTTTATCGAGAAGAAGATTCTTCCAGCGTTAATATTATTTATGAAATCAAAGAGCGTAATTTCCCTTCTCTAATTTTAGGAGGCGGTAATAACGACGATGTTGGGCTATACGGTCGGGTGGGTTATAAAGATGCAAATGTTAGCGGTATTAACGATAAATTAGATGCGACTGTGCAAATCAGCGGTAAAGATGTCCAGTTTAATGGTCAGTTCACTAGTCTTTATCGTCCTGAAGAACCAAACCGTTTAGGCTACAGCATCAGAGGTTTTCGGAATCGAAATACATCGGGAACCTTCAACGACGATATCAGATTATCTAACGGCGACAAAGTTCGCGAGGGAAGATTTGGCGGTTCCGTGGGAGTTTTACAATCTTTTGATGAGTGGGATACAGCAATAAGCTTTAATTACACCAGAATTAGCCTACGCGATCAAGAATATAACGTTGTCCAGACCGATAGATTAGGGAGTCCTTTATCTGTGAGCGGTACTGGCATTGATGACCTATTTACATTATCCTTTGCTGTATCCAGAGATCAACGCGATCGCCGAGACAATCCTACTCAAGGATCAATTCTCACCCTCAGCACAGAACAAGCGATTCCCATTGGACTGGGTAATATTTCCAGCAATCGCCTACAGGGAGATTATATTCATTATTTACCAGTCAGTTGGATCGGTAATGGTAGACAAACCGACCATCCAGAAATGTTGGCGATTAATTTACAAATTGGCACGACTATTGGAAACTTTCCACCAGCTGATGCTTTTAATATTGGTGGGCCGGATTCTGTCAGGGGTTACGGTTATGGAAAAATTGCCAGTGGTCGGAGTTATGGTTTAGTTTCAGTAGAATATCGGTTCCCAATTCTTCAGTCAATCGGCGGAGTTCTCTTTACTGACCTCGCTTCCGATTTCGGGTCTAGCGAAACCGTGCTAGGAGAACCAGGAGTGTTGCGAGATAAACCTGGAAGTGGCTTTGGTTACGGCTTAGGATTGCGTGTAAAGTCATCCTTTGGGCTGATTCGAGGCGACTTTGGAATTAGCGACCAAGGAGAATTGAGATTTGAAGTGACTACAGGTCAGCGATTTTAATCTTCTTTCTGGTTAGGTTCCTGGATGTCTAATGCGCGAAAGGGTAGGTGTAGAAATTCTACAGCCTCAAAAAAGTGTTTCTATCTCAATACCAGCAAGCATTTCACCCCACTTGTTGCCCAATTGCCATCCGCGCAATCTCTGAAATGCTTACAAAACTTGGGTTTTAGCCTTCAATCTTTCTCGATACTCTTCCCAAAGGAATTCTCTAATGCTATTATTGCTCTAGATTCGCGCAACCGCACCTTGAAAACTAAATACAGCTTGACTTTCGGGCTGCCGCTATTGCAATTCATCAAAATCCCTATTAGGGATTGAAACAATCCCAATAGCCACCCAACCACCCAATTAAAATTGCATTGCAATTCATCAAAATCCCTATTAGGGATTGAAACTTCTTCTGCCTGGGAGGATGGTAATAACTGAAGCTTCATTGCAATTCATCAAAATCCCTATTAGGGATTGAAACGTAGATGACTCAACCTTACCGTATTGCATTGCTGGGATTGCAATTCATCAAAATCCCTATTAGGGATTGAAACGTAGTTGCCACTCAACGGAGCAATATCAATAGCTAGACCAATTGCAATTCATCAAAATCCCTATTAGGGATTGAAACGTACATAACTAGCAGTAGTGAGAGTGAATGAACCTTATTGCAATTCATCAAAATCCCTATTAGGGATTGAAACAAATAAATTGTATTTCCATAAAGTAGTATCTAAATTGCAATTCATCAAAATCCCTATTAGGGATTGAAACCGAGAATTGGTAATCAGAGAGATAGAAAAACAAGCATTGCAATTCATCAAAATCCCTATTAGGGATTGAAACATTTGAATTTGCATCAGATGGAACTATGATATTGAATTGCAATTCATCAAAATCCCTATTAGGGATTGAAACTCAAGAAATTTGTAATATTCTTCAGTATCGTTGTAAATTGCAATTCATCAAAATCCCTATTAGGGATTGAAACTCGATATTAATGATGGTTCGTACCAATTACCAGAATCGAATTGCAATTCATCAAAATCCCTATTAGGGATTGAAACGGCATCCGTCCTTTAATGTAAGAAGATGCACGAGCATTGCAATTCATCAAAATCCCTATTAGGGATTGAAACTTTATTATTGTCGAGATTTACTTTGGGAGTACAATTATTGCAATTCATCAAAATCCCTATTAGGGATTGAAACTTGTGGTTGAGCTTGCAGATGTGCATCAAGTAAAGATTGCAATTCATCAAAATCCCTATTAGGGATTGAAACGCATTTGTGTCAGCGGTGCTTTTTAGTGAGGATAATTGCAATTCATCAAAATCCCTATTAGGGATTGAAACGCTGTAATCTACTTTGTCGATGTATTGGATGATTCATTGCAATTCATCAAAATCCCTATTAGGGATTGAAACTTCTTAAATTCCCAGTCCATTAATGCAATTGCAAATTGCAATTCATCAAAATCCCTATTAGGGATTGAAACAAATTGAGAACTGGTAAAGTAGGTAGAGTAGTAGGTGATTGCAATTCATCAAAATCCCTATTAGGGATTGAAACAAATCCTTCAGAAACGTTCAGAAATCAAAGCGGATTTCTATAGTTTACTGGTTTAACGGAATTACAATTAAAAATTCTGTTCCCTCACCAGGAGTAGAAATACATTGTAATTTTCCCTGATGTTTTTGAGTGATAATTTGGTAACTAATAGATAAACCTAACCCAGTACCTTTACCAACTGGTTTAGTAGTAAAAAATGGCTCAAATAAATGTTTTTGTACGTTTTCTGGAATGCCTATACCATTATCACCAATGCGGATAACTACCTGATTGTCGCTAGTGAGTTGAGTATTAATATAAATTTGGGGAGTAGAGAGTGCTGCTTTCTCTATTCTCCACTGACCATTTTCCACTGCCTCTTCTAAAGCATCGATCGCATTTGCGAGAAGATTCATAAATACTTGATTCAGTTGTCCAGCATAACATTCTACTAATGGCAGGTCACCGTACTCTTTGATCACCTCAATTGCTAGATAGTTAGATTTAGGTTTGAGGCGATGTTCCAGAATCATCAACGTATTATCTATGCCCTCATGGATATTCACAGCTTTCATTTCTGCTTCATCTAACCGCGAAAAGTTTCGCAGAGATAAGACGATTTCTGTGATTCGTTCGGCACCAACTGTCATAGAAGTGAGCAAGTTTGGTAAGTCTGCAATCAGAAAATCTAAGTCGATGGCTTCTGTTTCTTTTTTAATTTCCGTTCCGGGATTAGGATAGTTGTGCTGATATAGTTGCAGTAGTCTTAGTAAATCTTGGATATATTGATTGGCATGGGCGATATTGCCATAGATAAAGTTGACTGGGTTGTTGATTTCGTGCGCTACACCTGCTACTAACTGCCCCAAACTGGACATTTTTTCACTCTGCACCAATTGAGATGCTAGCTGCTTTGCCTCTTGGCGCAATTGTGCTTCTGAATATCGCAATATCTGCTCTGCTTGCTTACGCTGGGTAATGTCGTGAAGAATGACGACATACTCTTGAAAATCTTGATGGGGTCTATCTGAAATGGAAACTTCTAAGGTTCTGTTTTTCCCATTGCTGAGTAGGGTTTGTTCGCTACGCTTTATCCACTGGTCTGGATAGTAGACTAATGCAGGTAGCCATTTGTTGAGGTGATTTCCTTGCAACTCAGATGGGTTGACACCAAAGAAAGATTCGGTAGCTGGGTTAGCTTGCTGGATAATGCCTTGATCATCTAAGACTAAAATACCATCCTGGGCGACAGTAAACAGATGTTCGGCAGCTTCTCGGGCTTCTGCGATCGCAACCACTTGAGGTAAACTTGTCCAACAAGCGATCGCAACTCCCACAAATGCGACACTCATTAGCAGCACTACAAATATATTTTCACCCCCCGCAGTTGCGACTTGATTAAGTTTGACACCAAATAACCAGCCAATTGCTACTGCACTACACAATAAAAAAATCAGGATGCTCACCTGAAGAATTACTGAATCTTTGATAATTACCACAGGACGCGTGCGATATCGCTGCATCCACCAACTGGGATGGAACGGAGGGAAGTTCACCCGGCGAATCACTGCATCTATTGCCATGACACCAATGGGAAATAATAACCCAATGAGCAAGTTGAGCCAACCCCAAGCTAGTCCACCCACCAACAGCACTACAACTTCTATTAGCAGAATACCCAAAGATATGCGAGGGAACAAAACTTCTGAGCGATCGCGCCGGAGCCAAAGCCCTAGATGCAGTAACATAAAGGAGACAAACCAACCGACGTTACCAACAGCAACGATTCGCGCGACATCCCCCCAAATTAGATAGATTAAGCACAATACCAGCGTTAATGTCAATGCTGGGGCAAACACACCCCGACGTGATACAACGGAAAATACTGGTGAGATGTGTTTCTCTAAAGCCAATTGATACAAAATTCGCGGGCAATTAGAAACCACCGTTGCCGAACCTAAAAGACTTGCAGCTACTAGCAAAAAAGAAACACTTACACCAGCAAATCTTCCCCAAAAGGGCTGGGAAGCCGCTACAAGATTCAAGAAAGCATTGTCTTGAAGGTTGGGATTGGTTGCTAACCGCATCATCACCCAAGACCCTCCTAAAAAGATGGGTGGCATCATCCAAGCAGCAACGTCTAGAAAGCGTAGCGTCTGGGTGGGGTGGCGGCTATCGGCAACAAAAGAAGAAGCCGTTTCACAGCTGTAGGTTGCATAGGTGACGAAAAAGAACCACTTTGCCCAATCCACGAAGTTCAAAGGTGGCCAATTGCTAGGGAAAAACCCAGGACTAGCGGGAGAAAAAGCTAACCAACAAAGACCTTGGACGCAGAAAGTCATTAACAGTCCAAAGGCTGGAATTACAAAAAACAAATGTAAAATACTCAGGGCGCGAGTACCACTAAAGGCGACGATAAACGGCAACAGTGTAAAGCTAATCTCCAGAAGTATGTCTGGACAGGCAATACCTAGCGCCTCTAAATTCACCTTAATTAAGTCTTTAAGTACGATTGTATTAACTGCCAAGTAAGAAACCCAATTGAGAAGGTATCCAATTGCTGCATAGCTAGCAAGTCCTGGGTAGTGTTGCAGTAGCTTACTAGCATAGTTAGGTGTTCCTCCTGCCACATTCATAAAATGCATACCCAAGCGTTTGACTTGATAGTTGAGCAGCATTCCG
Organism: Nostoc sp. CALU 546; assembly: GCF_048836525.1. NCBI lineage: Bacteria > Bacillati > Cyanobacteriota > Cyanophyceae > Nostocales > Nostocaceae > Nostoc > Nostoc sp. CALU 546. Next base: position 12,716 of record NZ_JAWJTF010000066.1, on the reverse strand, counting down.
AAAATCACCGCAGGTATCCAGACAAAAATAGCTTGGGAACCGAGAGCAAAATGAATTGCTGGAACCAATGCCGTCCAAGAAATATGAGCTGTCAAACCAAAGCCCCAACTTTCAATAGCACTTAGGCTTCTAGTTAAGCGAGGGTAAGAAGATTGGCCCAAAGTGGCATGAGCAGAATGGGGCATCGTTGGTAGTTTTGGGTGGGATACTGTAATTAAGCTTATTCGCTAGAGTTCCCATCTATTCAATGTTCTGAACAAAGACTTTTTGCTCGGATTTATAGTTAAGTTATACCAATTCTCCATAATCTCGCAACAGATCAATCTCCGCGTCTACGCGTAAGAGCGTCATTATCCGTAGCCATATTTTGGAGAATTGGTATTACACAAAGAATAGCCGAAAAGCATAATTTTCAGGTAGGGGCAATTCATGAATTGCCCCTACAGCGATAGTTTTGCGTAAGTCTTATAACTAACTCTCGCTTCTAAAAGTAAAACTCTGAGCTATCAATTAAAACTTCATCCAACTCGAACACAGCCTCATTAATTTTCGGGTGTGCATCTACCAATGCGGGAACTTTGACTTCTGTTTCGGCTTGTAAGTCGAAGTCATACCACTCGTTACGCCATTGCAGGCGAAACTTCAAACGCGTCCAGTTAGGTGGTAGGTTGGGACAAGCAACGGGGCCAAATTGAGTCATCCGAATACCGCCAAACCCAAAAACTACCGATTGCCATACTCCTCCAGCACTGGCGGCGTGAATTCCTTCGGCGGCGTTAAGCCTTACGTCTTCTAAGTCTACCAAGGCCGATCGCAGAAAATGTGTGTAGGCTTCGGTTGGTTTATTGAGGTCGCAAGCTAAGATGGCGTGAATCGCTGGGCCTAGTGAAGAACCATAACTGTGGTCGGTGCGTTCGGTGTAATAGTCCCAGTTGGTGACAAGGGTGTTATAGTCATAGCGATCGCGCAATAAATACAACAGCATCAATACATCTGGTTGCTTAAGAATCTGCTTTTGGCTTGTAGCTTCAATTCCCAACAAACCTTGTAGAGATTTGCTGCGCGGTTCGTAATCAGCCAGGTTAACGTCTTCTAACTGGAAAAAGCCTTCAAACTGCTCAATTAAACCTGTTTGGGCATCTTCATTGACAAATAGGCGTTCTTGAATTTCTGCCCAATTGTGCAGCCGTTCTGTAGTTAAGTTGAGTTTTTGCACCAGTTCTGCTGAGGTTTCAGGGTAGGCTTGTTTGAGCCAGTCCCACAGCGCCAAAGCTGATTGCAAATGCCACCGTACCATAAGATTGGTGAAGGCATTATTATCGACGCGATCGTGATTTTCATCAGGGCCAATCACATCTAGGATGTCATAGCTGTGGCGCTCTTGGTTCCACTGCACCCGACTTTCCCAGAACACAGCCGTATCAAGAAGAATTTCCGCGCCATAATCTCGCATCCAATCATCATCGTTGGTAGTTTGCCAGTAGTGTAAAACTGCATAAGCAACATCAGCGGTGATATGCACTTCAATGTCACCGCACCAGATGCGGATTAATTCACCGTTGGGAGCAGGTACCCAGCGCGGAGTTACCTCATCGCCAGTAGTAGCACTTTCCCAAGCAAACATTGCTCCTTGATAACCTGCTTCTTGAGCTTTGCGTCTAGCTCCTGGTAAGGTGTGGTAGCGGTAGGTGAGCAAGTTCCGCGCTAGGGCTGGTTGAGTTAAGGTGAGAAAGGGAAGGATGAATATTTCCGTATCCCAAAAGATATGTCCGCTATAGGCAAAACCGGAGAGGGTTTTGGGAGGAATGCTGACTCGGCTATCGTGACGCGGTGTTACAGCTAGTAATTGGAAGAGATTGTAACGGACGCTTAATTGAGCCAAGCGATCGCCTTCTATTATAATGTCACTGTCTTGCCACACTTGTTCCCATGCCGCAATGTGAGCTGCCAACAGGGTAGTATATCTTGGTTCATCAGCGAGTCTTTGTAAGGCTGCTGCAACAGGAATTTCTGTCTCTCGTGAAGTAAACAGGGTGACAATCTTTTCTACAATTGCCGTTTTTCCTGGGTATAACTCCAAGGTGGTTGTCAAAGTGGGAGAACTAGAGGCATTTTCGACGCTCACGGCTGTAGTCTCGTCACCATCTACCACTAACTTAGCCGCCATCCCCAGTTGAATACCTGAGTGGATGGTTTGACTGTTTAACCAGATAATCTGATCTATGCCACCTTGGTTTAAGGTTTGCCAATGTTTAACGCCTTGGTTATGTGGTTCGCTGTCAAATCCTGCTTCGATGGTGATTTCACCCTCAAAGTCTACTGATGTAACTTGAGCGCGAATCGCCAAAACATGTTGGTCTGCTAAACTCGTGAACCGCTGGAAGTGAAAATCTAAGGTATGACCACTAGGACTACGCCAGCGCACATCACGACTAACTAAACCTAAACGCAAGTCAAGGCGGCGTTCATAGTTGAGAATTTTACCACTGTCCAGGCTAAAGCGATCGCCAGCTACTGTCACCACCAATGGCAGCCAGTTGGGACAGTTTACCAGTTCGGTATTAGCAATTTTCACATCATCATAAACACCGTGAATGAGTGTAGCTGGAAAATCCTGGGAATACCCTTCCTCAAACGTACCCCGTACTCCTAACAACCCATTACCAAGAGTGAAGACGGTTTCTTTGTGATTTAACTGCGTTGGGTCAAACTCCGTTTCAATAACGTTCCAGTCAGCAGTATCAATCAGTTGTTGATTTTGTTGAGAATTGTGAGTGGATACGTTGAGCATGAGTAATAAAACCTATGTCTTGGGTCAGGATGCAGTACAATTTAAGAGCAACCTTAAGTGATTAACTCTTTCTCTCTAGCGCTAGACTTGAATATAGCCTAAACACAAAAAAAGATATTCCCATTAACAGTAACGCTTCATGTTTCATCTGTCTACAGTTAGATTTTGTGATTAACGGCAGTTAGAACTCATAAATCTCAACCAGAAACAAATTGATTAGGTTTTTCACCAATTTCTGTCATATTTATGAGCTTCACAATTTGAAGAAGAATTCAGAAGTCAGAATTCAGGAGTCAGAATAAATCAGTCGGGGATTCAGATCCGCGACTGATAGCGTAGCGTTAGCGAGTCATACAGAATTCATTCTGTTAGCGGTAGCGGGGCGTTTAGCCCATTCTGACTCCTGAATTCTGTTCGATAATTCAATACGCTTGTGTTGAGGATAATCAATGTAAATGGGTTTCACTTCAATACGGTTCGGATAAGCATTCTTTATTTTCCTTGTGGTTTGGGAAAAGGGAAAGCTTTGGATTCACCCTTTCCCCCACTTTTGCAAGAAGTCTTTTCTATAAAACTAGTATTAAATTTTTGAAGTATACGTAGGGTATGTGAGCGAAGCGTAAGAGACTACAAACACACCCTACAAGACTACTAAAAATTTTCCAAAAACAATTTACGCTTCCTATAATAGTCTTGGCATTACATTAAACATAAAGAAAATTATAATTTGTAGTGAGTGATTCATTGCTTAAAATAAGGAATTTTAGGACTAAAGTTTTTACTACAAACTTTAATTATATCCAGGGTGTGTAAATTAACTTGGTTAAATCACTCAATGATTTAATAATCTAAATTTAGTATTGTAGTCTTAAAAAGAGCTTAATCGATCGATAATCAATCAACTTTACAATTAGTATTTAGCTCAATATTTAACTTTGTTGATTATGTTGAAATTAGCATTTCCATTGAAGATAGCAGGAGGAGCAGTCTTCCTGCTTTCATTTTTTTCCCTACGAGCAATTAGCGCCACAATTTCAGAGGGCTTTGAGTCTGGTCAAAAGGGGGCTTATGCTGTGGCTGATGTCACCCTCAGTACAGGCGTTTGGAATTTAAATGATGCTTTGATTGGCAATACTTCAAGTGATGTCAAAACCGGAGCGCAATCTACTCGCATTCGCAACAGTGGCAAAGTTACGATGAAATTTGATCGCTCCACAGGTATTGGTACAGTTACAATCAAACATGCTAAGTATGGTAATGATGCCAACACAATTTGGGGTTTGTGGTGTTCGACTACAAGCGGAACCTCATGGACAGCAGTTGGTTCAACAATTACAACCAGTTCCAAATCACTTCAAACAGCAACTTTTACACCTAATATCTCTGGCATAGCTCGTTGCGAAATCCGCAAGACTGATGGAACTTCCAACAGAACTAACATTGATGATATTGTGATTACTGATTATGGATCTTCTACTTCTCCCTCTCTTCCTGCTGGTTCTGTGCCATTCTTTGACACTATCAACAATCCTGTATCTGGACTAGCATACGGCAGCCCAGGGGATGTTACTCCTGCTGCTCCAACTCTGAATACATTTGATAGAGCAGTTACTGATCTTTGTGGACAACCTGGTACAGTTGTCAGCCCTTCTAACTTCCAGTTGATGATGACAAATAATCCTACTGTTTTGGCAAATATTAAACAATATGTAGGGGGATATCTGGTTTTGGGGCGCACTTCCGATGCAGATTTTTTAGCTGACTTGACTAATGTCTGGTTTAATGCAGATGGTTTTGAGCATATTTTATGTGGAGAACCTGTTGCAGGAGGTTCTATAGGTGGATTGCATTTTGTTGGCCGTTATGTGGAACTTCAAGAAAAAGGTTTAGCTGGAAGATTAAATAACAATGCATCCAGAGAAGAAGTTGTTCCCAATGTGATTTATACTATTGGCGCTATTGTTAAAGTTGGCAATACTACTGCTCAGTCTTCTATTAAAGGTTATGCCTATACTCTCAGTGCTGAAGAAATTCTTGCCATAGCAGCTTTAGGTTATAAAAATAACCCCAATACCAGTTCAACTAACACTGTTTGTCATTTGAATGTAACTGATCAAGGTAATATGTTTAAGGCAGTGTTTGTAAGAAGAGATGGTGGAATCCGCACTTTCTATCCTGATGCTACTCCCGGTAGTAATCCTATATGTGTGCAGTAACTCTTTACGATGAATTGGTGAAGAACATCGCTATCATTGCACTTTTAATTCATCAAACACTCCTTTAATTAACTTATTTTTTGATTCAATTTAGATACTTGAGTACTGACCCAATTTCAAATTCTCATGAAACTTATTTCTGTAAATATCGGACTGCCGCGTGAAGTGGACTGGAAAGGGAAAACAGTTAGCACTGGAATTTTTAAAGAACCAGTCAGCGATCGCGTGATGGTGCGTGTACTCAATTTAGACGGTGATGGGCAAGCTGATTTAACCGTTCATGGAGGAGCAGACAAAGCAGTTTATGTCTATCCATTCGAGCATTACGATTACTGGCGAGGTGAATTGCCTGATACAGAGCTACCGCTAGGCATCTTTGGCGAAAATTTCACGATCGCTGGACTCAGAGAAGAAGACGTGAATATTGGCGATCGCTTTCAAATTGGCACTGTCAAACTGATGGTGACACAACCTCGCCTACCCTGTTACAAACTTGGGATTCGCTTTGGACGACCTGATATAGTTAAACAATTTCTTGCAAGTCGTCGAACCGGATTTTATTGTCGTGTTTTGCAAGAGGGCGAAGTCGGAGCCGGAGACACTTTAGAGTTGGTGAGCCGGGATGACAACAATATTACTGTTGCAAATATCACTCAGCTTTATACTCGTGAGCAGAACAATCCAGAGTTACTTCACCAAGCTGCTCAACTTGAAGCCTTACCCAAAAGCTGGCGCGACTACTTCCAGAAGCAAAGTCGTCGGGAATAACCCAATATTCTCTTTTCGATGCCGTTAACAGTCAACAAGTACGAGCTACACGTTAACGTTTTGTTCTTTTGCCAGAAGTGGTATATTGGCACTTGACCCGACCGAGTATAAACTATGCATCAGCCCACATAACAGCGAAGTCGAGGTTTTGTACTCAGTACTACAGGACAGGAAAGGGGAGTGGGCAAATGAACAAAAATACTGAGCAAGGTAGGGTTTTTTCGCTGTTTAAAGGTGTACCTTTAAGTCGCATCCTAGTAGCGTTGTTTCTGTTGCAAATCTTTCTAGCCGTGGGATTGACTGGATACTTATCAATCCGCAATGGGCAAAAGGCAGTCAATGAGGTGGCTAGCGAATTGCGGCGTGAAGTCGCCAATCGAGTTGAGCAGAATTTACAGACTTATCTATCAACTCCGCGTCAGGTACTACGCAGTAATCAAAATGTCATTGATATGGGGTTGCTGAATATAGAGAATCTTGCAACCTGGGAGTCTCTCTTAATAGAGCAGTTAAAGATTTTTCCAGATGTGTTGGCTTTAACGGCCAGCAATGAACAGCAGGAACACCTAACGGTGGAGAAGCTCAACGATCGCCAATTTTTACTCAAAAAAGCCGGAAAGTCAACTGGTTACGACCTCTACACTTACAGAATTGACTCTCAAGGTCAACGTACCCAGCTACCAGAAGTGATTAAAAACTATGATGCGCGATCGCGTCCTGATTATCAAGCAGCAGTTAACGCCAAAAATTTCAGCTTTAGTCAGATTTTTACATCCCTCACTGACCCCACACTCCTCATTAGTGCATCTCTACCCATTTATAACTCCCAAGGTCAGTTACTCGGAGTCAACAGCACTCTAACTCATATATCACAAATTGAAGATTTGCTGCAAAATATTAAAGTTGGCAAGTCTGGGCAGATTTTTATTATCGAGCGATCGGGGCTATTAGTTGCAACTTCCACAACCGAAGAACCGTTCCGCTTACGAAATGGTAAACCCATTCGGTTAGCAGCTTCCCAGAGCGGGAATTCTTTGACTCAAGCAACCGCTAAATATTTAACAACTAAATTTAGTAACTTTGACCAGATTCAAAGTTTACAGCAATTAGATTTCTCTGTTGACGGCAAACGACAATTTTTAGAAGTTAGACCGTTACAGGGCAAACCAGATGTCAATTGGTTAATTGTGGTAGCTGTCCCCGAAGCAGACTTTATGGGACAAATTGATCGCAACACTCAAACTACAATTTTTCTCTGTCTCGGAGCATTGATACTAGCTACTTTATTGGGGATTGTCACCGCCCGTTGGATAACTCAACCAATTCTCTACTTCAGCACGGCGACAAAAGATTTAACCGATTTTACCAATGATGAAAACTCAGTGGTGAAAGTACAAGGCATTAAAGAACTAGAGGTGCTGGGTGAATCTTTCAACGAGATGACGCAGCAGTTACGCAAAACCTTTACTGCACTGATTACTAAAAATGAAGATTTAGAACTGCAAGTTAAGCAAGAAAGTCAAAAATTACAGGAAGAGATTCAAGAACGTATTAACAGTGAGCAAAAACTGCGCCAGCATAGTCAAGTATTGGCAGAACTAGCAAATCACAAAGCAATTTTTGAAGGAAATCTAGAAGCAGCATTCAAAGTCATCACAGAAAAAGCAGCTAATGCTTTAGAAGTAGAGCAAGTGAGCGTGTGGTTATTTAATAACGATGCCCAGGGTGGGCTGCGCCAGCCCACCAAACTACAATGCATAAGTCTTTATGAACGTAGCCAGCAAAGACATTCGGCTAATCTAGAACGCTACTTGGCAGATTATCCAATCTACTTTAGAGCTTTAGCATCTGTTCGTACCATCACCGTCACCGACGCTCGCACCGATCCACGAGTACAAGAATTATGGGATGAACTACTAGAACCAAAGAATATTGTATCCCTAATTGATACCTCAATTTGGGTTGGGGGCGAAATGGTGGGAACAGTATTGTATGAGCAAGTCGGTATTCCCCGGACATGGGAACTGAGCGAGCAAAACTTTGTTAGTTCAATTGTGGAATTTGTCGCCCTGGCTTTAGAAGTGTGCAATCGCAAACGTGCAGAATCCGCATTGCGTGAGGCTAAAGAAGCTGCCGAAGTGGCAAATCGTGCCAAAACCACCTTTTTAGGAAACATCAACCATGAATTGAGAAATCCCTTAAACTCCATTCTGGTAATCACAGAGGCATTCCAAGATGAAGTGTACGGACCTGTGAGTGAAGAACAGCGCCAATCCTTAAAGATGCTCGAATCTAGCGGTAAAAACCTACTAGAATTGATTAACCAAATTCTTGACCTTACCGACACCCAATCTAGCAAGATAGAACTGCAACTAGCTGCTACTTCAATTCAGGGATTATGTGACTTCAGTCTAAGTTTTGTCAAACATCTGGCGTTTCAAAAAAATATTCGATTGAGGGCACAAATACCCGAAGAACTTGAATCCATCCAAGTTGATGAACGCCGCATCCGCCAAGTATTTATTAACTTGTTGACTAACGCAATCAAGTTTACTAAAGAAGGGGGCGAAGTCTGGATTGAAGTTCAGCCAACTTCCACAAATGAATATATCTTTTTCAGCGTGGTAGATACAGGTATTGGTATGCTTTCCGATGACCTTTTTAAATTATTTCAACCTTTTGTGCAAGTTGAAAACGCTTCTACCCAACGTTCCCCAGGCACCGGTTTAGGATTAGTGATGGTGCAAAAAATTGTCGAGTTGCACGGTGGAACTGTCCATGCTGAAAGTCAGTTAGGCAAAGGTAGTCGATTTACAGTCAAACTTCCTTGGAAAAAAGCGCGGGAATGAGGGAGTGGGGATTTCCAATTGAAGGAGGCAGGAGGCAGGAGGCAGGAGGCAGAAGGCAATAGGCAACAGGCAACAGTCAAGAAGGCTTCTTAGTTGTACTGAGTTTTTTCAGAAATCAAATATGAGTCCTATAGTAAGATCCCCTTAAATCCCCCGATAAATTGGGGTATTTAGGGGGATATAAAACTTTTGATACCGACAAGAGGACTTTTCAAACATCCTCTGAGAAAGATTATGATATAGCCGTAGCCACATAGGTTAGGACATTTTGAAAACCCCAAGGCTAGGAATAGTAATACTTTTACCTCCTGCCTCCTGCCTCCTGCCTCCTGCCTCCTGCTATACCACTGGAGTTGCCCTTAAGCGTGTTGCTGTGCTTCTGCGAATGCGATCGCTTTTGCGAACACCACCCGCCATTTCATATTCACGGCTATCTTTGCCGTACTTAAAGGCAACTCCAAGGAGCATTTTTTCAGTCAAGTCGCTCAAAGTTGTTTCCAACTCTTTCATCTCATTTGTGTAAGAGTCAATCACAGCTAGAGTAGTATTATAAGCATCTATTTTGCTACGGTACTGCTGAATTATTTGTGTAAGATTTTGCAAATTTCGAGCATCCCCAAAATCCATGCTGGGATCAATTGCTTTGAGTCCGGCGATTCTCAATTCAGCTTTCTCTAAAACGCGATATGTACGCTTTTGCCGAGGCATAATTATCTTCTTTTTATGATGTTCTAGAGCTAGCTTGCCCTACTAAAACCTAATTTTGGTTGGGTAAATTCCACAAATATTGGTATCAAGTGTAACCATAGACTCAGCAATATCAACGAAAATTATGATTTTTGTAGCGAAAATCGTAGTGCTGGTAACTAAACTCGTAATAATGTAACGAAAATAATGATGTTTGTAACAAAAATCGTAGTGATGGTAACTAAACTCGTTATTTTAGTAACAAACTCGTAATAATGTAACGAAAATAATGATGTTTGTAACAAAAATTGTAGTAATGGTAACTAAACTCATTATTTTAGTAACTTAAAGCGCAATGTTTAGTGGTGATAATCTAGGTTTTTTTAACTCAATTGCAAAATTTATAACAAAAGTGGTGTGGTAATAAGTAAATAAGATACACATAGTCAAGGCAGGATATGATACTTGAAACTGCGGCGATCGCTGTTGGCACTATAATAGCCACCAAAGCCTTAGAAAAAACAACCGAAAAGGTAACAGAAACCTTATTGGATAAGACTGACAAGTTTCTTGTCACGCTCAAAAAACAGTCTCCTCATACTGTAGCAGCGATCGAGAAAGCACCAGAACAACCACTTGATTATCAAAAGGCTGTACTAGAGGTAGAATTGGCTGCTAAAGATAATTCTGAAGTGGCAGAAGCAGCTAAAGAATTGGTAGAAGCAGCAAAAGCAGAACCAAATCCTAAACTTGCAGAAATTCTGGCTATGCCTAACCTAGAGAAATTGGCAGACAAAATTGGTCAGGTTGTTATGCCAGGTGGAACAGGAAATATTCAGAATCAGTCCTTTTAATTTAAAATTATTTCAAAATTTAGCATGATTCTCGATTAGCCCCCCAGCCCGCCCAGAAATAAATTTCCGGGCTAATAGCTCAAGTCCACTCAAGTGGACTAAAACTTTTTTCTTAGTCTTCTAAAGAAGACTTTAGCTATTAGCCTTAGAATTCATTCTGAGGCGGGTGTTGCAACTGATGCAAAATTTAACTGTAACGGCATTTAACTTTACTATCTATGCCTGAAGACTCCGGGAAGTTTGCCGAAAAAATTGGCGCTTATGCCGCCCCTGGCGCTCAAGTTAACATTGGCACTCAAATTATTGAGGGGCAAAAACAGTTAACTCCCACAAAATCTATCCCCTATCGCGGTTCCGTCCATTTCGTCGGGCGAGAAACGGAACTGACAATGGTGCATAAAGACTTGCAGCGCAAAGACTATGTAGCAATAGCGGGAATGGGAGGCGTAGGCAAAACTGAATTAGCCACCCAATACGCCAGACGATATGAACAAGATTATGGCGGCATTGCCTGGTTTAACGACAGAGAAACCAATCTCGCCGCCGAAGTTTTAGAGTTTTTTCAGTTGCAGTTTGGTTTGGAGATTCCCCAAGAATTAGGAGGAAGACTTTTAAGCCTTAAAGAACAAGTCGCCTGGTGTTGGTCTAAATATCCCGACTCTCCCTTGCCGATTTTAATCGTCTTCGATGATATAACTGATTTAGACAACCTCCGCAAAGTCGTTCCCAACAATAATCGCTTCCAAGTTTTAGTTACTACTCGACTGCGGCATTTAGACCCGAATTTTATTCAAGAGATTCCCTTAGATGTTCTCTCGCCCCAAAAAGAACCAGGGAAAGCCTTAGAACTGTTAAAAGGATTATTAGGGAAAAAAGATCGGCGAGTTGAAAACCAACCACAAGCCGCAACAGCAATATGTGAATGTCTGGAATATTTGCCCTTGGGGATAGAGTTAGTGGGAGGTTATTTAGTACGCGACCCGGACATATCTTTAGATATCATGTTTGGGCGATTGCAAGAACGTAAATTAGCAGAAGCAGCTTTACAAAACCGAGAAACTCTCAATTCAACTCAACTGGGAGTCAAAGCCGCCTTTGCTTTAACTTGGTCAGAACTCGACCCACTGGCACAGCAACTAGGAAGATTTTTGAGTTTATTTTCTCCTGTACAGATTCTTTGGGATTTGGTTATTTGGGTGGCGACAGGTGGAGAGGAAGCAGAAAATCAACAACAAAGACAGCTAACTTGGTCTGAAGATGAATTAAACGCAGCTAAAAATCAACTTTACGGGCGCAACTTATTGCAACTCTTAGAAGAAAGAGAAGGATGTTATAAAATTCATGCTTTAGTGCGGTGGTTTTTGCAAGAGCAGTTAACGACCTCTGGCGAGATGAAATCAGTTTTGGAAACGACTTTTGTCACTGCCATGAAAGCCAAAGCCAAAATACTTGCCCAGTCACCAACTTCTGAGCAGATTGAAAGCATCAAAGATGTCGTTCCCCATCTCGAAGACCTAGGAAACTGTTTAATTGCAGAGATAAAAAAAGCAAAAGAGGCACAGATAATTTCTCTAGCATCAGTCCCCAACGATGAAGTAATCTGGGTATTTGAGAGAATAGGAAAATTTTACGAAGGACAAGGATTATATAAATTAGCAGAACCTTGGTGTGAGCAATGTGTAAATGTTTGCCAAGCTCTATTTACTGGCAACCATCCCGATGTAGCTGGTAGCTTAAACAATTTAGCTTTCCTCTACTATAGCCAAGGGCGGTACAACGATGCCGAACCTCTCTACATTGAAGCCCTGGCAATGACAAAGCGCCTGTTTACTGG
>NZ_JAWJTF010000066.1:0-408 GCF_048836525.1 Nostoc sp. CALU 546 | reverse complement strand
GTGGCTGGTAGCTTGAACAATTTAGCTTTACTCTACTATAGCCAAGGGCGGTACAGCAATGCCGAACCTCTGTACGTAGAAGCTTTGGAAATGACAAAGCGCCTGTTTGCTGGCGACCATCCCAATGTGGCTATTAACTTGAACAATTTAGCAGTACTCTACAAAAGCCAAGGACGCGACAGCGATGCCAAACCTCTCTACATTGAAGCCCTGGCAATGAGAAAGCGCCTGTTTGCTGGCGACCATCTGGATGTGGCTACTAGCTTAAACAATTTAGCTTTCCTCTACTATAGCCAAGGGCGGTACAGCGATGCCGAACCTCTGTACGTAGAAGCTTTGGAAATGACAAAGCGCCTGTTTGCTGGCGACCATCCCAATGTGGCTATTAGCTTGAACAATCTATCTGAA
>NZ_JAWJTF010000368.1:0-1842 GCF_048836525.1 Nostoc sp. CALU 546 | reverse complement strand
CTTCGGATTTCAGGGCTGCTAGTTCTGCTTCTGCTTGCTTTAATTCGGTCAAAAGGATGGCATCATCTAACTGCCCGACGTTTTGCCCTTGTTTTACCGTATCGCCCACATCAAGGTTCAAAGCCAACAATCGGGCTTCTACTTGCGATCGCACTGATATAATCCGAAAAGGTGTTGTATTACCTGTGTACTCTGGTTGTGTTTGCAGCGAGTCCGTTCGAGCGATCGCCGCATCTACAGGTGTTCCACCACCGCGTTCTCCACCACCAGGTTGCTGAGATTGTGCTCCTGCTGATTCCTTGGGCAGTGATCCGCAACTCGCCGTCAACAGTCCTATACCCACCAAACAGGGAATCAATAAACTTCTTACAGAATTGGAAGAAAGGGAATAATTTCTTTCTTTCCCTTTTTCACTTATTGCACAAGTGCTGTTTGCAAGAAGTCTACTCTTTAAATCTGCGGTAGCCACTTCAGTTTTCACAACTGAATCTAACTGGATATTAATTAGTTGATTAGTGGCTACTGGATCTGTCATTTTCACCTGTTTGTGCGGCTTATTTGCATCCAAAATCATTTATTTTTCTCCTATTGGGGAGCTTTTGGGGTTAAACAGCCGTGTTTTAATCAAGTAATTTTGAGAGATATCATTAACAAAAAACGGCGAGAATGAATAAGCTGTCTGACAGTAATTTTTTGCATCAAAAACTACTGTTTTCCCACAAAAGTCCAAAACTTCTCACCGCTCTACTTCTTACGCAGAGGTAGATAATCTTCTTGCAGTTAACAAATTATAAACTTAGTATAAATATTTGTCATTTTTCTCGAATCTACCCATAGGCTAAATCTGGCTTTTTCTAAAGATATGAGCCAAAAAGTTTCATATTCTAACATAATGGGCAGTCTTAAAAAATGATTTTTTATACATTCAATACTAGATTTTATTCTACTGCAACTTTTAGTATTTACAGTACTTTAAAATGTTAAAAATATTAAAGATTTATTGCTTTTTATGTCTATAATGTAATGGCAAACACTATTTTTTCTTACCCCCTTGCGTAAGATGGCGAGAGACAGGGCAATCAGTGTTATGGCAACAACAGTCAAGAATTAGCTTTTGCCAAAAATATATTTGGATTAGGTGAGGAAGGTAAGACGTGACATCTCTGTTAAAAATTGCACAAACTGCTGATGAATCCCAGATTTCCGAATTTTTCCAAGAATCAGCGGGTAATTGGCGATCGCAAAGGCGTTACTACACCCTACCTGAAGGAGAAACCAAGGAAATGGAGAGTATCGTTACGATCAATTTTCTTGAGCAGGGCTGTGATGAATTGCAAAAGCTAGCTCAGATGCACGATTTGTTTGACACAGATAGTTTTATCTGTGGTGCAGCAGTTACATGGGAAAGTACGGATGTGCTGAAAGCAAGGAAAGAGTCGCAAGGTTCGACGATATTTGGGGTTGTGGGAAACATTTTGTATCGCGATCGCGGCTTTGCCATATCTAAACCAGTCACCGCCCAGTATTATTTCTCCAACCCGAAAACACTGTGTTTGCGAACTGAATACAATGGTTCAGTGTTTGAAGAAGAGTTAAAGCTAATTGGCAGCAAATACCGCACCAGACAAACCATTATCTCCCGTGCTGGTGAGCAGTTGATGATTGGTCAATATTTAGAAAAGAGAGTGGAAAGTTAAGCCTCGTAGGTTTGGTTTGGGGACTAGCCAGCAACTTTATATAACTTTTTATAACAGTTTTTCAACCATTTTCCCAAAAAGTCAGTTGCTATGTAATCATGGAAAGTGAAATGAGAATTAATTCGGCGACAGTGTTTGTTTTTAG
>NZ_JAWJTF010000006.1:149620-165542 GCF_048836525.1 Nostoc sp. CALU 546 | reverse complement strand
ACCCATTTTTCTGATAAATAAGAATGGGGAATGGGGGAATGGGGAATGGGGAATGGGGAATGGGGAATGGGGAATGGGGAATGGGGAATGGGGAATGGGGAATGGGGAATTTTTATAACTTCTGCCTCCTGCCTTCTGCCTCCTGCCTCCTGCCTTCCTTGATAAAATAATATAGAAAAATATGGCAACTTTTGTAGGTTGTGATACGCTATCTGCTTTAGGAGTGTGGAGGAACCGAAAATGACTAAGCTGCGCGTGGGGTTACTATTTGGCGGTCGTTCGGGAGAACATGAAGTTTCGATCAAATCAGCACGGGCGATCGCTAAAGCCTTGAGTGCAGAGGAAAATGCTAATAAGTACGAAATACTGCCTTTTTACATCCAAAAAGATGGACGCTGGCTGGCGGGAGAAGCACCCCAAAAGGTTTTAGAAACCGGCAGTCCCCTACTGGAATCAGAACAGTCAACTTCTGAAGCCCAAACTCTAAGCAAGTGGCAATATCCCTCTCAAGTTGCCCAAGTGGATGTTTGGTTTCCCATTCTCCACGGCCCCAACGGTGAAGACGGGACAATTCAAGGGTTACTCACCTTGATGCAAGTCCCCTTTGTTGGTTCTGGGGTGTTAGGTTCGGCAGTGGGAATGGATAAAATTGCCATGAAAATGGCCTTTGAGCAAGCGGGACTACCACAAGTAAAATACAAAGCAATAACTAGAGCGCAGGTTTGGTCTAATCCTTGTGTGTTTCCGAAATTGTGTGATGAAATTGAGGCAGCATTAGGTTATCCTGCTTTTGTCAAGCCTGCTAATTTGGGTTCATCAGTGGGTATTGCCAAAGTGCGATCGCGTCAAGAATTAGAAGCCGCCTTAGATAGTGCTGCCAGTTATGACCGAAGGCTAGTTGTAGAAGCTGGTGTTGTAGCCAGAGAAGTCGAGTGTGCCGTTTTGGGTAATGAGCAACCCCAAGCCTCTGTCATTGGAGAGATTACTTATGACAGCGATTTTTATGATTATGAAACTAAATATACCGAGGGTCGCGCAGATTTACTGATATCTGCACCACTTCCAGATGCGATCGCCCGTCAAATTCAGGACATGGCTTTGCAAGCTTTTGCAGCTGTTGATGCTGCGGGGTTGGCAAGGGTAGATTTTTTCTATGTGGAAGCGACACAAGAAGTTTTTATTAACGAAATAAATACCTTACCAGGCTTTACTGCAACGAGTATGTATCCCCAACTCTGGGCCCAGAGTGGAGTCTCTTTTCCAGAATTAGTTGATCGGTTAATTCAACTTGCTCTTGAAAGAAATTCTCCTAGCTAAGGGAGAAAATAGACTAACAGACTTTTAGATAATCACAGCAAAAAGTCACAATAAATACAGAATTGTGGCAAAATTTAGCCAGATTTGGTAGCTTATGTTTTACAAAAAAGCTACTAAAATCTGAAATTTTGTTACGGATACCTGATGATTAACTCCTCCAGTACAATTTATTGACTAGAGGGGTACAAATCTGAAAGTAATCATGGAAAAAAGTCAGAGTGTACAGCGCGAGCGAACCCAACTAAGAAGGGCTACTCCAGAGCTGACAAACAGGAAATCGAGATTAAAACAAAGCTCGAATGTTCTGATATATCTGGTCACACATCATCCTTGGCTATTGTTAACTGGGTGTTTAGCCATGTTTCTAGGAGGTGGTGCTTTTGCCCTGTATAGCTTAGGTAATGCTGGCCAGGTAACACAAGAAGAACCAGAAAAAATCCCAGTTATAGTTGAAGAACCAATCAACGTGCCCTCTGAGAGTAGTAATCCTACACCTTTATGGATGGTAGCTGCGATCGTCCTCAGTTGTGGTAGTGGTTGTTTGCTCATTTTCCGAATGCTTAACCGGACAACGCAACCGCAAAAAGTCCAAAAACAGGTTAACCGCCATCAGGCACGCTTGGCACAGAATCATTACCAAAGATTGGAACCACGTCTTCCCAAGAACCAACCAATTTTTGTGCCACAGCCACAACTGATGCCCCTTATGCAGATGCAACCTAAAACAAAGCATCTGGTAACGGTTCTACCAGCAGAACACAAGCACCACCTGGATACGCGCACAGAACCTTTAGCAGACCTGATGGATCTTCGTAAAAATAGTTCATTGTCTGCAATTTTACGCCAGTATTAATACTACCGTAAAGTAAAACCCGGTTAAATTAACACTTTTTGCCAATTAGCTTGGCTCAGATTCCCGACTTCTCTAAGAAGTTGGGAATCTTGTTATATAGCGCTTCTCAGTTGAGTGGAATACAGACCTAACCCCCAACCCCTTCCCTACTAGCATTGGGAAGTAAGATTCAAAGCCTCTCTCCTTTTAGGCTACGGTGTACACACAAGATTTCTAGAGTTGCGCCACAGGCTTTTGATCCCCCCAACCCCCCTTAAAAAGGGGGGCAAAAAGCTCTCAAAGTCCCCCTTTTTAAGGGGGATTTAGGACGATTTTGTTTTTCTAGAAAGATGTGTGTACACCGTAGCCTAAAAGGAGAGAGGTCAAAGTGTATTGCATACAAACGAGAACCACTATATATGAATGATTGATCAGAGAAGACAGGAGGAAGTTCGCCGAAAATCCTCCTGAATGCTACATAGCTGATTAACTGCTTTTAAAAAGTGAGATATGAACAATTAGAAAATTTAAAAACATGCCAAAATGGCAACCAGCTTTTGATTAATCAAGTTAAATTGTATGAAGATAAACGACTTCAAGGGTTTTGTTGTCAGGGACTACCACGTAAGCAAATTCCTTTTGTAAAACACTATTTACTAAGTGATTTACAAAAATAAAAAACTATCTCTACCACTTATTTACAGAGTATTTTTCTCAGTAAATAAATATCAATAATCAAGTTTGGCATTTGCTGCGACAGGAATATTAAATGCGTATGGGCGTTGTTGTTGAAATACGCATTAGCCCCCAAATAACGGGCAACGTCTGTATACATTCCTGTTCACTTCAGCAGCAAATGGCAGAGTGGGAGTTTGAAGCTAACGGATATGCTTCCTCTCACTCTCTTTTTATCGGAACAGAATTCTGGCTTCTGAATTCTTCTTTAGAAGTTAGTCTCTTGTAAAAACTTAAGAATCGCTGCATTTAGTACCTCAAAAGCACCAGTTGAGGCATCATGACAGCAGTTAGACAAAATCTGTAATTTGGAATTGGGGATATGCCGATGCAATTTTTCACCATGACTAGCAGGAAACCAACTATCTTGTTCACCCCATAAAACTAGTGTAGGACACTCAATTGCACTCAGTTTGTTTTGAATTTTGGTGAGCATATTTGGCTTATGTGCTTGCCAATTCTCAATTTCTAGCGCTGCTATTTGTAACTCTTCGGCAACTTTTGTGATCGTACCAGGCAATTCAATAAACGGGTAAGTTATCCAATAGACATCTTCCTGTGTCAAGATTGAGGGATCAAACAATACCCCACGTCTTTCTATTGCCATAATTTCTCTAAATAGAGGTGCAAACAAATATGCCAGACGTAAAGAGTCAATTGTTTGCATGACTTCCAAAGGCGTTTGGGCAAGTAACCACATAGCCCAATGGGGTAGTTTTTCTGTAAAAACAGGTACATTTACTACTACAAGCCGCCCGATTAAGTGCGGATTTTCTTGAGCAAGGGCAAGGGCAACTAATCCCCCCAGAGATTCAGCTACAATTACCGCTGGTTCATCACATAATGCCTGAATAATTCTTTGAAACTCAATAACTTGATGACCATTGTCTTCTCTACGAAATGATGGTTTTTCCGAAAAACCAAAACCTTTGGCATCAAAACAAATTACCCGGTAATGTTTAGATAATGGTGCTATGCTATGGCGCCAATTATAGCTCCAACTACCCATGCCATGTAATAAAATTAGCGGTTTCCCTTTACCTTTTTCGCCATAAGCAATTTGTACAGGATACCCTTTAGCATCAGTAATAATTAGACTTTGCCGCCCTTTAGGAAAAGTAGCTTGCCACCAATCTTTCATTCCGTTATCAATAAATGATTTAAGCAATTATGGGTTTTAAGTTGCATAGCAACTAACAAGAAGTTCGGCAAACGCTAATTACGAATTACGTTAGCGTAGCGGTAGCGAGTCCGCGAGCGTCATTACGAATTACGAATTACGAATTATTCTAACCGCCTGTTAAGGCGTTCCACAGGATTCTAATTAGTATCACGGGCAACGCTACTAAGACAATAGAGATTAGCAACAACCCAGCCAAAACGGCAAGAATAAACCACTTGTCTGCACTCTTTTGCTCGCTGGGAAACTTTAAGTACTCTTCTAATAGCTTGATATTATTAGTGTTAGCTCTCCAGGCAAAATCAAAAAAGTCTCCCAAAACTGGGACAGTGCCTACCAAGCCATCAATGATCACGTTCACAACCATTTTACCTAAAGTGGCTCTAGATACACCTAGCCGCGCTGCTTCTAGGATGATGTAGCAAGAAAACATCACTCCCAAAAAATCACCACCAATCGGTATGAGTCCTAAAATTGGATCTAGACCAAAACCAATCTTTGTGCCAGGAATGGTAATAACATTATCCAGTAACCGACTTAGCTGACGCAGGCGCTTTAAGGTGGGTGCTTTGGCATCAGGTTCAATCATCGAAAATCGAGGCGGAGAATCAGACATGAAGGCGATCGCTAACTTTGTATTGAATCGTTGACATTTTACTCCCCTAGTGAGCTTTTGCAAAAATTTTCTCAGGGATTTACTAATTAATATTTTTCGTGAGATTGCGACTGCGCTTTTAAGCGGATATCATCGCCCACAGTCACATTCAACTGATCGCCGATTAGCATAACAGCAGCGCTCATCGACAGCCAGAGCATTAAAACTATCACAGCCCCTACAGCACCATATACTTTATTATAATTGCCAAAATTCGCCACATATAGCCGAAATATGGCAGACAACATCGCCCAAAAAACAGCTGCTAAAATTGCTCCAGGCATCATTGGCGTGCCTGGGTTCCACTTACTTGGGCCATAGCGATAGACAAAGCCAAAGGCAACAGCAACAATACTTAAAGCTAAGGGCCAGCGTAACAGCTGCCAAAGATGCAACAAAAACATCAAAGAACCATTTCCGCTTACTACCATTCCCAACAACCAATCGCTGGTAAACACTGACAAAGAAGCCAATACTAAAAGCAACATAGTACCGACTGTTAATCCCAGAGAGACTAGCTTGGCTTTCCAAAAGGGGCGGATCTTTTCTGGAGGAATTTGATGGATTTGGTCGAGGGCTGTCATCGCAGTACTCACCGCCCCAGAAGCAGTCCAAATTGCTAATATAAAGCTCAGAGAAAACAAACCGCTATTTCTAGAATTGGTAATTTCTGTAGTCGCAAAATCACGAATCAGAACCAGGGCTTCTTCAGGTAGGACTTGACTTAGTAGTATTGCCAGTTGTTTAAAGGTGTTTTGTAAAGATTCTGCCAATAAGCCAATAGCTGTGATGATCGCAAGAATTGCTGGAAACAGCGATAGCATGGCATTGAAGGCGATTTCCGAGGCGAGTCCCAAAAGTCGTCTTTCCATTGTCCGGGAAAAAGTTTTTTTGAGCGTGCGCCAATTGAGATGGCGAAAAAAGCGGAAAAAACGAGGCTTTGGCATGGATTTAGAGTTAAAACTGATGAGGTTTCTTAACTACTTTGCCAAATTTTGCGTAACGATCGCATCTATCTTTTTACCGCAAGAATACCGAGTGAGAAATCCAGGTTGTACAGACGCGATTAATCGCGTCTCTCTTGACTAATGACCATTGACTAATGACCATTGACTAATGACTATTGACTATTTATTTATGAATCAAGATTTAACACAACAGTGGTTGACAGAAATCCAGACAATTAAAGAGCAGATGGCAGAGTTGCAACACGAGCGCGATGCAGCTTGGGAAAGTGCCCAAAAATGGCGTCAGCTTTATAACACAGAAGCAGAACAGCGCCGCACAGATGCCCAATTATCCCAACAGGCGATCGCTTCTCTCAAGGCAGATTTGCATAAACTTAAGGGTATTGAAGCAGAGACACTGGCTGCTGGGACATCAGTTACAGCGATCCAAGAAGAAATAGAACAGCTAAAATCTGTGGAGGACTTGCAAGCTAAACTCATCGCGGTAATCAAAGAACGCGATCGCTTTTTCCAAGCTTTGAAAACTGAGCAAGATAACCACGCCCAAACCCGCAATAGCCTTACTACTGCCTTGGGCGATGCTATTGATAGCTTGACACGTGAGCGATCGCTAGGAGTAGGAGACAAAGAAACACCAATTTCTTAAGTCCGCGCAGGCGGACGAAAGTTTGTGTAGCCGCGATTTCTAATCGCCAGGTATATTTGCTTATTGGTTTTAACCCTTTGTACTACAAAAAATAGAAAACCTTCTATTTCCTAGGTATTTCTGCATAACCCCGATTTATTCCAATATTCAAATTTCCTCTACGCCTTGAATTCGCTTTTTCTATACCAATCAACCGATAAATTGTATTTACAAATGGTGGATAAATTTGTCCAATTGCAAGCAATAATTTAGTCATACTTTCGTTAAGCAGACCGCCATTGACTATTACCTCTGCCTGGTTTTGCTTAAGAGCTTTGATGACTGCATTTGCCACATCAGTCGGTATGGAAGTACCTGCAAGCTGAGGAATTTTTAAATCACTATCAACAGTCATCCCGGCTCTACTGACATATCCCGGACAGATCGTTGAGAGATTTACACCAGTACCAGCTAATTCTTCTCGTACAGCATCACTCCACATAATCAAACCAGCTTTACTCGCAGAATAAATGCTGTTGTAAGCAACTCCCTTTTTGCCGCCCAGAGAAGCAATATTAACAATATGTCCTGTCCCGCGTTCTAACATACTTGGCAGTAACAAACGCGTCAATTCCATAGGAGCAAGTAAATTAGTCGTAACTACTGACTGGATTTCTTCGAGAGAATAATCTACAAAAGTTCGAGAAATGATTATTGCAGCATTATTAATTAAAATATCAACTGGGCCTACCAATTTATTAATCTGATGCACTAGAGTAGAAAATTCTGTCACATTTGTTATGTCAAAGGGAATACTTATTCCTTTACCGCCAACTATTTTGATTTCATCAGATGTTTTATCTAACCCTGACTTGGAACGAGAAACGCTGACTACAGTTGCTTTTTCTTTTGCCAAAGTACGAGCAATATATACTCCTAATCCACGCGAAGCACCAGTCAAAAGTACTGTTTTACCTTTAAGACTTGTCATGATAAATTCCTGGTATTTTAATGCTGGTAAAATTTGCAGATTGCAAACAACCAATAATTTATAAAGTCAGAAAATTAGGAGTAGCGATCAGCAAAATATATGATCAATAATTAATTCGTACAAAATCCAGATAATACTTGCGAACCCTGCTCTTTATCCAGTAGTACTGACCTTACAAGTGCCTGACTTTTCAAACCAATATTATGTCGGTGAGATACTTAATTGCAACTGATATGCAACACCATAAGTCTCTTTTGGTCTGGATAAAGTTTAAAGGGCAAGGGGTAAAGGTAAATTCAAACCCTTTCCCTTTGCCCTTTCTCCCTTAACCGAAAAGTATTGGAGTTACCTAACGCTAGCGCTTTGCGTTAATCTTAAAATCCCATTGCCTTAGCTACTGCACCCAATTCTGCGGCAATACCCTGTTGAAATTGACTGTGATTGTGTTTAATGGCTGTATCTGGGTCTTTTAAACCATTGCCTGTGAGGACACAAACCACTGTCGCCCCTGTGGGAATTTGGTCTTTCACCTGCAATAAACCGGCTACAGAAGCGGCGCTAGCGGGTTCACAGAAGATACCTTCTGATGATGCTAAAAGTCGATAAGCGTCGAGAATTTCTGCATCGGTGACGGCGTGGAAATTTCCCTGGCTTGCGGTTTGGGCTGCGATCGCTAAATCCCAACTAGCGGGGTTGCCAATGCGAATTGCTGTCGCTAGGGTTTCGGGATGCGCCACTGGCTGTCCATGTACCAAGGGGGCTGCACCTGCGGCTTGGAATCCCATCATTCGGGGTAAGCGATCGCACTTTTTGGCTTGATGATATTGACAAAATCCCATCCAATATGCTGTGATATTGCCGGCATTACCCACGGGAATACACAGCCAGTCTGGGGCATCACCCAGCGCATCAACGATTTCAAAGGCTGCTGTTTTCTGCCCTTCTAGGCGGTAGGGATTGACCGAATTTACCAAAGTGATTGGATAGCTTTCGGCCATCTCGCGGACAATTTCTAACGCTTGGTCAAAATTGCCTTTAATTGCCAATACTTCTGCCCCGTACAGCAACGCTTGAGCTAACTTGCCCAGTGCCACATAGCCGTCGGGAATCAGTACAAAGGCATTCATGCCCCCACGCCTCGCATAAGCGGCTGCGGCGGCTGAGGTGTTCCCTGTGCTGGCACAAATTACCGCTTTTGCCCCTGCTTCCTTAGCCTTGGAAATTGCCATAGTCATCCCCCGGTCTTTGAAGCTGCCGGTAGGATTCAGACCATCGTATTTTACAAAAACCCGAACTTGTCTGCCAATACGTTCTGCGATCGCTGGCACTGGTATTAGCGGTGTATTTCCCTCTAATAGAGTGACAACCGGTGTTTTTTCGCTGACAGGCAAATATTCGCGATAGGCTTCTATCAGTCCGGGCCAGGGTTGGCGATAAGATGTAGCAACAGACAGGCTCAAAGTCACGGGATTTAAAATTTCTTAATGTAAGGATTGGATATTTTAGAGAGGGTGGGATCAGGAAGTGCAGAATAGGGAAGAGGAAGAAAGTGAATTTTTCTTTGCTAGTTCCCAGTTAAGAGTCCCTTAATTCCATTAAGAATATTATTTTTTGTGGTGCAGGCGTTTCACTTGCTATTTTTTATTTTATTTAGAACGTCAGTTTATCATAACCGCCACAGTGACATTAGGTTCAACAAATTAGCTTGGGGCAGAGAGGAAAACTCTTCTCCCTGCTCCCTTTCTTCTGCCCCATTCCCTTGTGGATCGAGTTTTTCATAATTTGGCGTAATTCTTGATAGAGTCTACATATAATTTCTTGCGTAAATTCACCAAAAACAGCGATAATAATTCGTACAAGCATAATTGACAGGCTATCAATTAAGTACCATCTCACTGGATGGAAGCTTTACACACTTGGGGCGATGTTTTATTTGGAACACAGCCATTATGATCACCGTCTCTTATGATTGAACCCAAAATCCATTAGAGTAATTGATTGAAAATACACAATAATATAATAAAGCTGAAAAGAGCATTATTATATTATTTCTAATGGTGTGAGTTAAATTGTGGATTTAATTAGCGATGCCTACTTGTTTATCTAATGTTTCCGATCGCGAGTCCCAGGCTAACTGGGTCAGTAAGTTAACCAAGTCTTACTATCAAGACGATCAGCAAGCTAAATTGATGCATTTACAGGCAGAGGTAGACTCTCTGTTGCAGCAGTTGGAAAACCTGAAGCACCAACGTCTAGCCGAAACTAACCAAAAAGAATAAGTTAGTCTTCTAGATAGCGATGTCTACGACGGGCTACGCCTACGCTTTTCCCCTCTCTAATTTAAATTTGAGTAAGGGGTAAGTTTTACTAAAGCGGGTGCTATTCAAAGCGCTGATTTTTCTCTGACCAGCGCTTCAAACTATAGTTATGAGCATTTTCTACCAACAAAGCAAAGGATTGCACCCCTGAAAGTCTGGCGATCGCAGAAAGTCTTTGTGAGTACTTTCCTGTAAAATCAGTGTAAATGACTTTATTCCCATCAGATAAAATTATAGTCCGGTCACGGCGTTGCTCTGTGTTCTCCCTCTGAATTCCAGGTGTAGACTCATTCAAGGATGTTATTGCTTCTGGTGAGATAGTCAGTATTATTTCTGGTTGAGCGTTATTTGTTAAATCAATCACTTGAACAGGCCAGTTACCCAATTTTTCCTGCATCTGTTCAAAGCTAGGAATAGCCCCAGCCGGAACTTCACCAGATTGCTGTAAAGATTGCCACAAACTCGATAGCATTATCTTCACCCTTTGGGGATTTTGTTGATACAGTTCCCGTAGAGTAATAGGAGATGGTTGCACCCATTCTAGTGCTGCATTGGTCAAGGCTAAAGGTTTTGGTTGAAGAACATCGTTTTGATTATCTGGAATTTTTGGGCCAGCAGCTAATAGGCGCAAAACTTTACCCCGTAGTTGCACCGCTTTGATAGCGGCTATAGTAATTTGTTGTTCTCCATTTGGTAACCAGACCACAATTTGGATTTCAGGGTCAGAAGTGATTCCCAAAGTTTTCCCCAAAAATTTAGCGGCGTCAGTTTTGGGTGGGTTGAAATTCTCAAAAGGGAAATTTAGCCAGCGTTTTCCGTCATTAAATGCACTCACCTCCACCTGATACCAAACTTGGTTATCTGTGAGTTTCAAATCTGCTGAGGAATTTGTTTGCAGCCAGTCGGTGTTAGTAACTTGAGTGATTGGTTGGACTGTACCAACAATCTGACTAGGGTGAGTAGAGGATATTTGCGACTTTGTACCCTCACCATTGAGTCTTGCTAACAGACTTTGAATATAAGCAAGATTATCTTTTGTAATTTTTGGTTGCGCCTTTAACCAAGAATTAGCATGTCCTTCTCCTCGCTGAACTGCTAAAATCAAAGCGAACCAAGCTTGCACCTCTCGTCTATTTGGGTTCACCCGCAACGCCGCTGCTGTGCGATTCCACAACCGTTTTTCATCAGCTTTGAGTAGGGTGGCAATTTCTTGGGCATTATGTGGCGACGCTTCAAACACCTGTAAAGCCTTCTCCCAGCGACCATCAATCAAATCTGCTAGTGCTTCTTGACTAGGACTTGCCCAATTTTTTTGGGCTTGGATTTTGGTAAGTTGGGAATGCAAACGAATCAAATCCATTTGTCCTTGCGCCGCCTCTGGTAAAACTCCCTTGCGCTGTTTTTTGATTGACTTCAACCATTCAAAGGCTGGTGTCCACAGTCCACTACGGGCAATTGACAGGGCATTTTGGTATGCAGAATCCTTGAAAGCTGGTGATTTGAGGGTAATTTCCTCCAATTGAATTGGTTTGAGGAATAACTTCAGAGGCTTGACTTGATAAACCTGTAAGTGGGGTTCTAAACCTATAGTTTGATCAACAACTAACTCTTTTGTACCATCACCAGTTACCTGCTGCCATTTGGGAAATTGTCCATTAGGACTAGTCCAAGACAACATTTGTAGTAAATTTGTGCGTTCTGGATTGTAGTATACGACGTGACCGTATGCGATCGCACCAGTTCCTTGTTGGCGTTGACCCCGCAAATCAAACCAAACCCCTGGTGATGGTGTCCCACCTTCAAAACGTTGTACTTTATTTAAAGGTAGAGGAATATTAATATCTTGAGGTTCTAATGTTCCATCAAGTAAGGGAGAAATCACAAAGGATTCATCTGGGCCAGTTATAGGTAATTGAGTCGCTAGATAGTAGTAATTTTCTGACTGAGATTTAAACTCTAACTCTTCTGATAGCTCGTAAACTCTGAGTTCCACCAGTTCTTCACAATCAGATTGACAATTAGCACGCTGCTGAAAAACTGGCAGTAAAAATGATTTTTTCGCATCTTGATGTAAAGGCAGAGTTTCCCCCAATATTTGGTTTTTTTTACTCAAATCGAGTTGAATTTGTTCGAGAGTTTGGGGGCGTTCGTGATTACCAAGGGGGATTTGTGCCCATGCAGGTAAAATTTTATTTAGCCAGCTTACCTGGTCTGGATTGAAAATGAAGAGAACGCTAATCCAGGCAAAAGCCATAATTAGACTAGCACTACTGAACAGAATTGCGATTGCTAGCGTTGACGACAAACAATTTCCCCGTTTTAGTTTTTTCTGGGGTTTTTTAACAACGCGTTTCATCGCACCTGCATGAGGTTTATTTTGTTTAGAGGCTTTTGGTGTCAGCTTGCGTGAACGATTTGCCATAGATTAGGGACTGGGAATTAGGAATTAGGGATTGAGAATTAGGGATTGGGAATAGGGATTGGGAATTAGGGATTAGGGATTGAGAAAACTCTTTCCTAGTCCCCAGTCCCCAATACCCAATCCCCAGTACCCAGTCCCCAATACCCAGTCCCCAATACCCAATACCCTGTTATACTCGTCCTTTCAGAACTTGCCCAGAAGCATTAAGTCTAATTTGGGACAAAATCCGTAAATGTCCCCATGTGAACCCTAGATGATCGCGAATACACTCTTCACTTAAGTATGTGAGCAGAGTGTAAAAAATTGAAAGGTAGACTTATTAGCCGCAGTCATCGCAAAACCTGGATGCTCGCATGGTTACTAATTGCGGGAGTAAATGGAGTTGCACAAAAAGCACTAGCACAAGAGTACATAGATACAATAACTACTCAGGAGTCAGGAGTTAAGAGCGATAATATTATTCCCTCATCTCCCTCCCCAGAAGAACCGATGGCGCAAGTTACATCGGTTTCTCAACTCAAGGATGTACAACCAAACGATTGGGCATTCCAAGCATTACAGTCTTTAGTAGAACGCTATGGTTGTATAGCAGGCTATCCAGATAGTAGCTATCGCGGTAATCGCGCCTTAACTAGGTATGAATTTGCCGCTGGTGTGAATGCTTGTTTAGATAGAGTCAACGAATTAATCACTACAGCCACCAGCGATTTAGTGACTCGCGAAGATTTAGCAACATTACAAAAATTGCAGTCAGAATTTTCCCCTGAATTAGCAACTTTACGGGGTCGTGTCGATAGTTTAGAAGCCAGAACAGCCGAAATCAAAGCCAACCAATTCTCAGCAACAACCAAACTCAACGGACTATTAATAGTTGGCGTTCAAGGACGGACTAGCAATCGTGGTGATGTAAATCCTAGAGATGGACAAAAAGATACAGATGATGCAGGGACAAACACTAATGTTATATCCCTCGCGCAACTATATTTAACTAGCCAAATAACTCCCAATAGTTACTTGTTTACAGGTCTTATAGATGGTAAAGGAAGAACTACGCCTAGATTTACCAATAGTGTTTCCCGAAATGACGTTTTACTTGGCTACGAATTTCCTACAGATAGCTTGATTGTAAGTGACCTCAATTTGCATTGGCTGGTGACAGATAAATTAGCAGTAATGGTGGGAACAGAAGGCGTAAGTATGCCAGCTGCTTTCCGAGGCCCAAATCGGGTAGAAAGTGCTGCAACAGGGCCGCTGTCTTATTTTGCCCAAAGAAACCCAATTTTAAATATGGGATACGGTCACGGTGGTATAGCTATTGATTGGCAATTTACTAAACGCGCTAGTTTGCAGGCAATTTATACTAGTTATCAACCAGGAAATCCTGGGACAGCTAGTGGTTTATTTGATGGAACCACCACTACAGGTGTGCAATTACTGCTGACACCAACTGATACTCTCGATTTAAGTTTGTATTACGTTAACAATTACTCTTCTGATGGTTGTTTACTAACCTTTGTTGGCGATGAATGCTTAACTACAGTTAATACCACTACCGGAAGATCAGCACCGCTGCAAACTAACGCCGTGGGTGCGACTGTAACTTGGCAAATTTCTCCCCGCATTAGCGCAGGTGCATGGGGTGGTTATACTAAATCTTATATTCCTGGGCAATCAGGAAATGTAGAAACTACGAATTATATGGTGTTCATGAATTTCCCTGATTTATTTGCTAAAGGTAATTTGGGAGGAATTTATGTTGGTCAACCTCCTAAAATTACCAGTAGCAACTTACCTGTGGGGAATAATGTCCCTGATTTTGTAAATACTGGTTTAGGACGTGCAGGTGGACAACCAGGAACGACCACTCAAATCGAGGCATTTTATCGTTTTCAGCTAACAAATAATATCAGTATTACACCAGGAATAATTCATATCTTAGAGCCTGGTCATACACCAGATAGTGACTCAGTTACTATCGGCATTTTGCGAAGTACTTTTAGTTTTTAATTTTTTGTAAATAAAAAAGGTTTGGCGGTGAGCCAAACCTATATATAAATCCAGTGCATAACAACATCCCGAATTAATTTACTCATTATTCTATTCATAGGGCATCTTCCTATAGGATGTGTGCAAATATCCTGAAACCTGATAAGACATTACTCCAGTATTATTGAATACCTAAAATATAAAATTATCTGCCATAGGTTAGAGGCTATGGCAGATTAATTTAGATGTTAAAATTAGCAAAAAAACTAGCAGTATTTTTATATCCAGAACTTACATTAAAGCGATTTTTCCAACTAGCAAGCAAAATAAAAGACGGGATAAACCATCCCGTCTAAATAGCTTGAAAGTGGAAATACACCTTGAACTGTGGAAAAATAGCACAAATAAAACTCAATAGATTGTAAGGCTAGCAAATAATCTTAACAGAAAATTTTAGTTGAGCTTAGTTTTTTTTAATGTTTTAATTATTTGCATTCTAGCAAATATATCATATTTTGCTTTGAGTGTAATGCCAAAATGCCAAATAATCAGCAATAAAAAAGACGGGCTTTAGCCCGTCCTATGTATAATAAGTAAAAACATCTTGGTAATTTCTGCAATATATCAAAATACTCTAATTACAATGTGCCAAATTGCCAAATACTTAGCAATAGAAGATGAATATTAATTTATCTGTAATTGGATATTTTTATCAGCTATAAATTTTACTATCAACATAAATGAATAGTTATCTAGATTGCCTCCTATTCGGTGTAAACTATCACAGTAAGGTAAGTAAATTTCTTACAAAAGTGCTTTTTGCACTCTTGTGAGAAAAGGATAAGAAGAAGAGTAAATTGTGAAGACTTGAGAGGTTTGTCATTTCAAGGGGCTGGGTGTTTGCTCATCTCGACTAATTTGCAGCAGCGATCGCAGTAGCTCGGTTTTTATACCTTGATTCCTTAACGCCATTGTTGTTGCGGTGCAGATCGCAGGTTTTATAGAGTAGAAGCGATGGAAACCCCTGTATAAGATTTGTTTGCTCTATTTTCACCCTTGGCGTTGCTTGCTGTTTATTAGAGTGTTAGGCTGAGATTTTCTGTCTAAACACCTGTATAAGCTGTTACCCAGAAAAAGTCTGGCTATTACTCCGATTTTGGTAGTGAGAGAAAGGATTTGGTCATGGCAAGAGATGAGGCTTATCGTGAAGCAGAGCAGCGTATTGAAAAAGCACGACGAGAGGGAGCAATAAAACTCGATCTCAGCAACATAGAACTTACTGAAATACCAGAAGCGATCGCATCCCTGACTCGGTTGCAACAGCTTTACCTCTCCAGTAACAAACTAACGAAACTGCCAGAAGCGATCGCATCCCTGACTCAGTTGCAACGGCTTTACCTCGATAACAACCAATTGACCGAACTGCCAGAAGCGATTGCATCCCTGACTCAGTTGCAACTGCTTTACCTCCGCAATAACAAACTAACGAAACTGCCAGAAGCGATCGCATCCCTGACTCAGTTGCAACAGCTTTACCTCTCCAATAACAAACTAACGAAACTGNCCAGAAGCGATCGCATCCCTGAGTCAGTTGCAACAGCTTTACCTCTCCAGTAACAAACTAACGAAACTGCCAGAAGCGATCGCATCCCTGACTCAGTTGCAACACCTTAAGCTCTCCAGTAACAAACTAACGAAACTGCCAGAAGCGATCGCATCCCTGACTCAGTTGCAAACGCTTGACCTCTTCAACAACGAACTGGCGGCATTGCCAGAAGCGATTGCATCCCTGAGTCAGTTGCAAACGCTTGACCTCTCCAACAACGAACTGGCGGCATTGCCAGAAGCGATTGCATCCCTGACTCAGTTGCAACAGCCTTACCTCGGCAAACA